>DRKF01000167.1 GCA_011051915.1 Acidimicrobiales bacterium
CGGGGCCTCAACACCCTCTCGGTCGTGCGAGAATCAGGCCGGTCCCCGGGGACATGACCCACCCGGGGTGCCCCCGGTCCTATCCTGAGTGCAATGGTCAGGAACACGGAGCCGCGAACGGGAGTGGTATGTGCGTCACGATGCTCACGCTGAAACTGGACATGGGTCGGTGAGGCGGATCGCCCTGCTGATCCTGGGCCTGGCGCTGCTGGCGGCGGCCTGCGGCGACTCATCGGGATCGGGATCCTCCTCGGCGACCGCCACGGCCTCGACCGCGGTCTCCCAGGGCGAGATCGTGAAGACCGTCGAAGTCGCCGACGTGGCTCTCGACATCCCCGTGGACTGGGCCATAACCCAGCCTTCGCTCAAGCCGGGTCTGGTGGCGCCGGAGTCGGCCCTCATGGTCGGGAACGCCACCTTCATAGCCCGTCTGGGTACCCGCTCCTTCTCGGGGGGCAGTTGTGAAGTCGCTCCGACAGGTCCACTGTTCGAACTCGGTCGGGGCGAGGTGATGGTGCTCATCCAGGTGACCGACGGGACGGCGGACGGGGGTCTGGCCGAGGCCGCCGACGCAGCGCTGTCGGGCGGTGAGCCCTCCGGTGGCAGTGATGTCGCCGCCTGCTTCCGGGCGGCCGACCCCGTCGACCGTATCGAATGGATCCGGGGTCAGGCGGCGGGCCATGACATCGCCGTGCTCGTGGTGATGGGGCCCGACACCGGCCGGAGCAACCGGGAGCAGGTACTTCGGGTCCTGGAGAGTGTCCGGGCCCGCTGAGGGTTGGTTGCAGACCGCCCGTCCAGCCCGGTCAGGCTCGGAGCAGGATCGGACCTCGGGGCCCAATGTGACCTCGGGGCAGGATCATGCTGGGCGGGTGAAGGCTCGGAGCAGGATCAGACCTCGGGTCGGGAGGGTGGCGCCTCGGAGGGGCGCTCCATCTCGAACAGATCGCGGGTCGATGAGTAGGTGTTGCCGGCATGCCTTCCGATGGCGTGCAGAGCCTCCTGGTCGACACGTGTCCCGTTTAGGAGCGAGGTGTCGACGTGCACCGCCACGGCCTCGCCTATGACGAGCATGCCGCCGGTCTCGGGGTCGCCGACCGGGACCAGGGAGTCGACCACGCACTCGAAATTGGCCCGGGCCTCACCGACGAGGGGCGGCCCGACCCGGGTGGCGGGAACCGCTGTGAGGCCACAGGCCTCGAATTCGTCGACCTCGGCGGGAAACGGCGCCGAACTCAGGTTCATGGCCGCCGCCACCTCCTCGGTGACGACGTTCACGGTGAACTCACCGGTGCGCCGGACATTGTCGAGAGTGTCCTTGCGGGCGGACAGTCCGGGTGCGAAGACCAGCACGGGCGGGTCACCGGCCATGACGTTGAAGAAGGAGTAGGGGGCGAGGTTGGCGACTCCGGCCGGTGACCGGGTGCCTATCCAGCCCACGGGCCGGGGAACAATGAGGGCGGTGGCCAGCTTGTAGCGCTCGGCGGGGGCGAGATCGGCGATCTGCAGCACCGTCTTGGACGGGACCGCAGTCCGCGACCCGGCGGTGGCGCTGACGACGGAGTGGGCCGGACCGGCAACGGGGGTGCTGCTGAGCTCGGATGTTCCGTCGTGTCCGGGTGTGCCCATCGCGGGGACGATAGCGCTACCTTGGCCGTTCTCGCCCCGTTCCGATCCGGAGTCCACACCGATGAGACCCCTCGACGACATCGACCGGAGGATCATCGCCCTTCTCCAGGCCGACTCCCGTCAGTCCAACCGGGCCCTGGCCGAAGCCGTCGGAATCGCTCCCTCCACCTGCCACGAGCGGGTGAGGGAACTCCGGAGACGGGGAGTCATAACCGGCTACCACGCGGCCGTCGATCTCGGAGCCCTCAACAGGAACATAGAGGCCATCGTGTCGGTACGGCTGCGGCCCAAGACCCGTCCGGTCCTCGATGAGTTCCTGACCCAGGTGTGGGCCCTCGAGGAGACCATGGAGGTCTATCTGCTCTCCGGTTCCGACGACATCATCGTCCACCTCAGTGTGGTGGACACCACTGCGCTGAGGTCGCTGGTCCTCGACGAGATCACCGCCATCCCCGGTGTGGTCGACGAGACCACCTCGCTGGTGTTCTCACACACGCGGAAGCGGGTGCTGAGCCCTCTGGACGAACCCTCCGGCTGAGCTCACCCACCGGTCCGTGTCTCTTCCGACCGAGTTCAACGGTCGGTTCGAGTCACGTCCGGCTGAGCTCACCCACCGGCCCCCGTCACGAGCCGGTTTCGCCGGGGTTGGGAGAGGAGGGATCAGGGGCGGAGGGCGGTGTCGCGGGCCGGCATCCGGGAGTGGTAGAGGGCGGCGGCGTGGTCACCCAGTTCCTTGAGAGTGTCCCGGTCCTTGAAGGCGATCTTGAAGTCGTCGTAGCGATTGGTCCGGACGAAACCGTCGTTGCGGGCCTTGAGGATATCCGCCGCCAGGGTGTTCAGCCGGTGGAGGATCGGGGTGATTCGGGCGTGACTCTTCAGCGCCACGGCGGGATTGGTGAGCAGGCGACGCTCGTCGGAACCGGGGGGGGCGGACCGGCACATCACGCCCACCAGGTACGCGGCCACGATCCTGGTGAGGCGCCAGGCCCGCCGGTACTCGACGGGGAACTTCTCGGAGTCGAGGTCGATCAGGTCGGAGATGGTGTGGACCATGACGATGTGGCTGGGGTGAATCTCGTCGTGGAAGATCCGTAGGTGGGTGGTGGGCTCGAAGATGGCGTCGCGACGGGCCGCCAGCCAGGGTTCCCCGTTGTAGACGGAACACAGCAGGCGAGCGGCGCGGTCGAGGCGGATCACCTTGCGGCGGGTTTCCGACCGTTCGGCCACGTAGGGATTGGTGCGATACACGTAGTCGGGGAAGGACACCTCGAACTCGGCCTTCAGCTTCTGCTGAACCGGATTGAACGAAGCCAGATACCGGGGATTCATCGGTTCCTGGGTGTTGGACCTCATGGACACCTGGCGACTGAACTCGGTGTCCTCGGCGGTCTCCACCAGCTTGACGGCCACGGTCAGGTCGGGGGTCAGCAGACCCCGCCGGGCGGCGGCGGCGAAGGCCCTCACCGACTGGGCACCGTTCACGACCGCCGGCTCGTGCACGATCACGCCCCGGGGCGACTCCTCGAACCAGTTGCAGCTCAGGGTGATACCGCTGTGGTAGGCGAGGAAGTCCCGGTGGTCGTGGGACTCGGCCAGGGCGGCGTCGAGGAGGTCGCGGGTCCGGTTGTGTCTCAGGTCGCGCCGGACGTCCAGCTCGAACAGCGAGCGATCGGAGACTCCGGGCCATTCGGCGATGTCGACCCCGCGGACCGTCGTCAGCATCACACGGTGGGGGCGTATCCCGTGGACGAGGCGCTCGTCGGGTCGAGCGGCCAGGCGTATGGTCCCCTGGGCCCGACCGGGCGTGGTGGCGGCGCGGGCGAAGCGCTGGAGGTCGTCGAGGTCGTGGGCCCGGAGATAGCCGTCGGGGTGGCGCCGCCGGAGGTCGTCGACATAGGCCACGGCCTCCTGGGTGAGGGTGCCCGAGGTGAGGAAGACCCGCTCGATCCTGAGATCGCCCGATTCCAGCGCTCCGTGCTCGACCATCTCGAGGAGCTTCATCCGCTCGACCAGGCACCTCAGTTGGGGGGAGATGTGGGAACTCAGGAGTCTCCGGACACCGTCGGCGCTCTCGAACGCCCCGGCGTTCTTGACCAGGGAGCGGATCGGGGTGGTGGCGATGAAGTTCGGCGTTCGGGGGTACACCGCCGAGATCACCGTCAGGATCTGGCCGGCCCGGTCGCCCCGGCGGGGGGAGAGGTAGAGGCCGTCTATTCCACCGTCCATCGAGGTGTCGATGGCGTATTCGTAGCACTCCAGGCCGTCCAGCCCGAGAACCGTCCTGAGATACCAGAGCGTGAGGCGCACGCGGTCATTGGCGGTGCTGCCCTCCTCGGGGCTGGTGACCAGGTCGTGCAGCAGGGTGAACTTCTCGGCGTTGGTGGCCATATGAGCAAGATACCGATATGGCGAAAGTCGGCAATAGACACCCGATTCAACTCGGATAATGGGTTCATGTATGAATTGATATTCATATGTGAACCGAACCCTATTCCAGGCGCCGATGGCGGGGAGCGGGGCCTCTAGGCCAGAACCGAGTGATCGGCGGTGTCCAGGGGGCGGCGGTCGGGGGCGAAGAACTCGATCGGGGCCTCGGTCCCGAACTCGGCCGGCGAGTGGCCCAGGACGCGGGCGGCGACCATGGCCCCCACGGCCGGGCCCTCCTTGAACCCGTGCCCGCTGAACCCCGAGGCCAGCAGGACACCTTCCACCGCGGCGTCACCGATGACCGGATGTACGTCGGCTGTGATCGTGTACATCGACGCCAGACCAGTGACCCGCCCCTTCATCTCCAGGTCGGGCAGGCGGTGGTGAAGGGCCCACAGCTTGGGATCCCGGAACTCGGGGTCCAGGCGGGTGTCGAATGAGTCCGGGTCGGCCACCAGCTCCTTCTCGTCGGACTCCAGGATCGAACCCAGGAGTAGACGGTCGCCGCCCGCCTCGGGGCGGAAGTAGATGCCCCCGCACCCGTCCCCGACGACGGGAAGGGGACCGACGTCGGCCGGAAGACTCCGGGTCAACACCTGGATTCGGGTCGGACGGAAGTCCCAACCGATGTCGATGTGGTTGGCCCGCAGCCACGAAGCGGTCCACGGGCCGGTGCACAGGACGACGAGACCGGCGCCGATGCGTGTCCCGTCGTCGAGCACGACACCGTCGGCGCGGGACTCGCCACCGGTGAGGCCGTCCACCCGGGCCCCGAACCGGATCTCGACCCCACGTCCCCGGGATGCGTCGCGAAGGTCCTGGGCGGCGCTCACGGGATCGAAGAACCCACCCTCGGGCTCGAAGAGAAAGTAGCCGCCCCGGGCGCAACGGTGGTCGGCCGGGTCGAATTCGACGCTGCAAGGATTCAGCGAAGGCCAACGGTCGGTCAGGCTCGAGGCGTCGAGACACTCGGCGGCGATTCCCAGGCGACCCATGCGTTCGACATCGGCCGCCACGGTTTCCTGATCCTCGCCCATCATCCACAGGGTGCCGATTCCCTCATAGGAGGCGAGGGGCTCGGCCAGACCGGTGTACTCGGCCCAGTTCCGGTAGGCGTGGAGGCCGTCACGGGCCGCCATGGCCATCTCCGGATGGGTGTATCGGGCCCTCATGACCGCAGAGGAGGCACCGGTGGAGCCCTGGGCCACGTTCGGACCCTTCTCGAGCACCAGCACCCGCAGATCGGAGTTCCGGGCCAGCTGGAAGGCGATGTTCAGCCCGATGATTCCGGCCCCCACCACGATCACGTCGTGGATTTCTTCGGCGGTCATGGTGCCTCCAGGGATGGATGGATCGGTTCGCGGGGTGCAGTATCGCGCCGCCCCGTGGTCCCCGACACCCTTCCGGCGCGTGAGAGGCCGAAGAGGACTTCGCGGGGCAGGGGTGGCTATCGTGACGCGACCGGAGACACAGCCCGGGGCCGCCCGAGAGTGCGCCCCCGAGATCTCACGAGACCGGACAGGGGAGGCCGCATGATCCCGGGAGCGGTGATGTTGATAGCCGAGGAGCCGGTGGCGGAGGTCGTGGCCCTGGCCCGGCTGGCCGAGGAGCTGGGCTTCGCCCGGGTGTGGGTACCCGACGAGGGTCTGGCCACGCGGGATGTCTTCGTCACCATGGCCGCCATCGCCGCCGGAACCGAGACCATCGCCATAGGGACCGGAATCGTGAACCCCTACTCCCGTCATCCCGCCATGGTGGCCTCGGCCATCGCCACGATCGACGAGATGTCCGGCGGGCGGGCCTTCCTCGGCTACGGCGCCGGGGGCAGCCTCACCCTGGGACCCCTGGGAATCGACCGGCCACATCCGCTGGCCCACGTCCGGGACGCCATCACCGCCTGCCGGGAACTCTTCTCGGGACGGGTGGTCGACCTGGAGGGAACCGTACCCCTCCACGGCGCCTCCATGGGATACGGCCGGTCCGACATCGAGATCTGGTTCGCCGGCCGTGGGCCCAGGATGCTGACCCAGGCCGGGGCCCTGGCCGACGGAGTGCTCCTGGAGTTCCTGCACAAGCCCAGCCTCGGCTACTACGTGGGCAGGGTCAGGGAAGGGGCCCGGGCCGCCGGTCGTTCCCCGAAGCTCTGCTACTCCACGACGGTGGTCACCGACCCGGCCCGACTGGATCAGATACGCCCACACATGACCTACCGCCTGGTGGACTCTCCCCCCGAGGTCAGGGAGGCGGTCGGCATCAGTGACTCCGATCGGGACCGGATCAGGGAAGCCATGGGCGGGGGCCTGGAGGCGGCCGCCCCCCTGATACCCGACGAGTGGATCCTTCCCTTCGTCATAATGGGAACCCCCGAGGAGTGCGCGGCGGAACTGGTCGAGATCACCGAGCGCCACGGTATGGACGAGTTCATGGTCGCGGTGGCCGACATGAGTGACGCCGACGTTCTCATGACCCAGGTGGCCGAGGTCCTGGCCAACACCTGAGCAGAGACGATCCGGTAGGGGCCACGGCAAACCTGAGCTGAGACGATCGGGGCAGGCCCGGGGACACCTGATCCGCCCGGCCCGGATCGGAGTTCCACGGGGTCGGTCGGGGTGGGCCGGTCGGGGTCGGTCAGGCGAATTGTGACCGATCTGCGCCTCGTCGCGTCATACCCGTGGACGAGGCCGAAACGGACCCAGTCGTCCGACGCCCATACCGGAGGAAGCGATGTTCCGAAACAAGACCACCCTCAAGCTGCTGGCCGTGCTGGCCGGGATCCTGCTCACCGCCGCTGCCTGCGGTGACAGTTCCGGCACCTCACCGGCCGGGGCCCAGTCCGACAGCGGTGCCGTCGAACTCGAGGTGAGGCCGTTCGCCGAGATCCAGGCCAGTGACTTCGTGTTCGAGGCCGATCCGTTCGACCCCAACCGTGGCATCTTCAGGGTGACGACCACCGAGGAGTCGATCTGCACCATCGTGTGGGGCGAGACCGAGGACTTCGGGAACTTCAACAACAGCCTGGAGATGAACGGCACCGGGATCATCGACCACAACGTGTTCCTGCCGGGGGCCGAGCAGGGCAAGGAGTACTTCTTCCGGGTTCAGGGATTCACATCCGACGGGCAGATCTTCGCCAGTGAGACCGGCACGTTCACCATTCCCGTGGTGGAGGACTCCGGCGATGCCGCCGGTGGTGGAGCCGAGATGGCTGTGCACGGTGACAACCTGGCCCTGGAGGCCACGGTGGTCGACGTGAGCTCGGAGTTCTCCGACACCTGGAAGGCTGCCAACGCCATCGACGGCGATCCCTCCACGGAGTGGGCCACCGCCGGTGACGGCGACGAGGGCTTCATCACCATCGACCTGGGTTCGCCCCAGGAGGTTGTGGGGGTCGAGTTCATCACCCGGTCCATGGCCAACGGGACGGCCATCACCGATGAGTTCACCATCACTGTGGACGACGGTGAGACTTTCGGTCCCTTCCCGGCGGGCAATCCGGCCGATCCGCGGTTCGCGGCGGTGGAGTTCACCGGGCAGGTGATCCGTTTCGACGTGGCGAACTCCACCGGCGGCAATGTCGGTGCCGTGGAGGTCAACGTGTTCGCTCCGGCCGGCTGACCGACCGGGGACGCTCCCCGGCCTTTCCGGGACGGACGAAGCGGTAGCTTCGCCCCATGGGCATCCTCATCAGTGGCGGCGATCTGGTGACCCCACGAGGTTCGGTCCCCGCCGAGCTCCTCATCGAGGGTGAACGGATCGCCGCCGTCGCCGTCCCGGGAACGATCGACAGATCCACCGGTATCGAGAGGGTGATCGACGCCACCGGCCGCCTCGTGGTTCCCGGTGGGGTGGATGTCCACACCCATCTCGACATGCCGGCCGGGGACGGTCTGGTCTCCTCCGACGACTTCGACACCGGGACCCGTGCGGCGGCCTGGGGCGGGACCACCACGATCGTGGACTTCGCCGAGCAGAACCCCGGGGACCGGGTCGAGGACAAGCTGGCGGAGTGGCATGCCAAGGCGGCCGGGCGGGCCCATGTCGACTACGGCTTCCACATGATCATCGGGGATGTGAACCCCCAATCCCTGGGGGCCATGACCGACCTCGTCGCCGACGGTGTCACCAGCTTCAAGCTGTTCACCGCCTATCCGGGCTCTCTCTATCTCGACGACGGCGACATTCTCCGGGTCATGCAGGAGGCCGCCCGTCTGGGTGCGGTGGTCATGATGCACGCCGAGAACGGCATCGCCATCGACGTGCTGGCCGAACAGGCCGTGGCACGGGGTCAGACCGGACCGGTGAATCACGGTCTGGTGCGCCGCCCCGAACTCGAGGCCGAGGCCACGGCCCGCACCCTGGAGCTGGCCGCGGTCGCCGGGGCCGCTCTCTACGTCGTGCACGTCTCCTGCAGGGAGGCGTTGGACGTAATCCGCGACGCCCGCACCCGAGGAGCCCCGGTGGCGGCGGAGACCTGCCCCCACTACCTGTTTCTCTCCCTGGAGGAGCACCTGGCCCGTCCGGGCCTCGAGGGGGCGCTCTACGTCTGCTCTACGCCACTTCGGTCACGGCAGGCCGGGAACCAGGAGGCCCTCTGGACCGGGATGGCCACCGACGATCTCACCGTGGTCGCGACCGACCACTGCCCGTTCTGCCGCTCGGAGAAGGCCCGCGGCCTGGCGGACTTCC
>DRKF01000168.1 GCA_011051915.1 Acidimicrobiales bacterium
GAAGGCGGGGGCGATCCCGGCCGGTGGCAGATCGACCAGGACCGGCAGGGGATTGGGGTCCCGCCGTTGGCCCACGGCGGTGATCCTGTCGGCCACGGCCACCAGGTGACGGCCCACGTCGAGGGCGGTCCACTCCCCGCAGGGGGAGCGACGGGTACCGCTCTCGGCGTCGAGCGCGGTGAGGGTCGCGGCGGCGGTGGCCAGGGCGCGACCCAGGGCCGGGCGGGGATCGGTGGGTGGGGGGCTCGGTGTGGTGCTGGTTGTGTTGTCCATGGACCGATGATGCGGAGGCAAAGTGGCCATCCAGTGGCCACTTTCAATGGGAAGATCCAAATGTGGAGATCAGCTCGTGCGCGCCGACCGTCTCATAGCCACCCTGCTCCTGCTGCAGGCCCGGGGCCGGATGACCGCCGCCGAACTGGCCGACGAGCTGGAGATCTCGGTGCGGACGGCCCGGCGGGATCTAGAGGCCCTGGCCATGGCCGGGGTTCCGGTGTACCCCCGACCGGGGCGGGGCGGGGGATGGTGTCTCATCGGCGGGGCCCGAACCGATCTCACCGGCCTGGTCGGTCCCGAGGTGAGGGCTCTGTTCACGGCCCTGGCCGCCTCCCCGGAGGAGGGTCCCGATCTCGGCGGGGCCCTGCGCAAGCTGATGAGGGCCACTCCTGAGCCCCTGCGGGCCGAGGCCCGGGCGGCGGCGGAGACGATCCTGGCCGACGGGACCCGCTGGAATGCCGCCCCGACCGCGGCATCGGATGCCGACCGGGAACTGCTCCGCCGGGGAGTGGTCGAACGGGAGGAGCTCGTGCTGGGTTATGAGAGCCCTTCCCGTGGTCGCACTGTTCGAACCGTTCGGCCCCTGGGGCTGGTGGCCAAGGCGGGGGTCTGGTACCTGGTGGCGGGAACCGAAGCGGGAAGGCGTACCTTCCGGTTGGACCGGGTGGTCTCCGTGGAGCCCACCGGCCGCGGTTTCGAACGTCCCGCCGACTTCGACCTGACCTCGGCCTGGCGGGAGATCACCGATTCCTTCGAGGAGAGGTGGTGGAAAGCGACCCTGGTCGCCGAGGTGGAGCCGTGGGTGTTGTCGATACTGCAGGTCATCCCGGGTCTGGGAGTGGAGGTGGGTGAGGTCGTCGGGTCGGGACGACGGCGGGTCGAGCTGCGGGGCCATTCGACGGAGTCCCTGGCCCGCCAACTGGCCGGGCTGGTGGCGGGACTGGAGATAGTGGAACCCGTCGGGGCCCGCGAGATCCTGGCCGGGATCGGTCGGGAGCTGACCGAGCGGTACGGGTCCGGAGCGAATCCGGATTCCCGACATCCGCCGGCTCCACTCGGATCGGGTGGGGCCGACGGCCTCAGCCGGGAGGGGGATCCCGGGGTGGGCTCTCGATGAACGGCAGCCATCCGGCGCCCTCGTCGGGATCGGGGCGCAGGTCGTTGAGGATCCGCTCGGTGCGGGCTCTGGAGTTCTCCAGGACCGTCCGGGGGTATCCGGTCAGCTCGGGGTCGGCCAGGGCGGTCGGAATGTCCACGATCACGAAGTTGCTGCGGTCGACCCAGGTGGGGACGTAGTCGATCCCGGTGGTTGTGAAGCCCTCGCCGTAGGAGACCTCGGAGAGCGTCACCTCCACGATCACCCCGTCCTGGGCCCCGGGCCCGCAGCAGCTCGGGAGCTGGTTGGTGAGGAAGTTGCCGATGCCGTACACGACGTACTTGTCCCCGACCCGGCCGATGGGCTGAACGGTGTGGGCGTGGTGGCCCACGATGAGATCCACATCGGGTGACGCCAGCAGGGTGGCCGCGGTCTCGACCTGGAAGGGGGTGGGGTCGACCCTCTGTTCCACCCCCCAGTGCAGGCTCAGCACCACGATGTCGGCTCCCGCGGCCCGGGCGGCGGCGGCGTCGGCCAGGATCGTTTCGGGATCGATGCGGCGGACCAGGTAGGGCGCGTCGGAGGGCAGGCGGGCCCCGTTGAGCTGTTCGGTGGCGGAGATGTGGGCGATGACCACGCCCGATTCGGTGGTGTAGAGGGTCGGGGTTTCCCGTTCCTCCGCGGTGCGGGCCATGCCCGAGCTGCCCAGTCCGACCTCCTCCAGGGCGGTCACGGTGTCGATCACGCCGGTGGTCCCCTGGTCGTAGGCGTGATTGGAGGCGGTGGAGCAGCCGTCGTAGCCCGTCCCGGCGACGGCCTCGGCCAGTTCGATCGGAGCGTTGAAGCGGGGAAATCCGCTGGGCCCCCGGTCGGCCCGGATCGGGGTCTCCATGTGACAGATGGCCAGGTCGGCGGACTCGATGTGGGAACGCACGTCGTCGAACATCGGACCGAAGTCGTAGCTCCGGTCGTTCCGGCGGCCGTAGGAGATGGCCTGGCGGATGACCTTGTTGTGGGGGATGAGGTCACCGGTGAAGGCCAGGGTCACCGAACGGGCCGGTGGCAGGGTGGTCGTCGTTGTAGTGGTCGTTGTCGGAACCGTGGTGGTGGGAACGGCGGTCGTCGTGGTTGGTTCCGTCGTGGTGGGGGTGGTCGTCGCCACGGCAGCGTTCGTCGTCGGTGCCCCGACCGTTGCGATCCCGGCGGGGTCGGGGCCGGTCGGAGCGGTCTGGATGGTGGACACCGCCACCCCGATACCCAGCGCGACCAGGACCAGGGCTGTCCATCCCAGGATCAACCTGGTGCCCCTGGCGACCATCGCCACGAGGATAACGGCGACCGGGCTGAAGGTCGGGGTCCGGGCGTGTCATTGTGGGTCGACCACGGCACCGACAGATGGAAGGTCGACACATGGAACGCAGGATCCACAATCCCTGGACCTGGCAGGACGCGGCGGGGTTCGTCCAGGCCAACGAGGTCTCCGGAGTCACCCGTACGGTGTTCTGCGCCGGGCAGACCTCGGTGAACTCCGAGGGTGTGCCGGTCCACGAGGGCGACATGGAACTGCAGATCGTGCAGGCATTCGCCAACGTGGAGACGGTCCTGGCGGCGGCGGGGATGACCCCCGCCGACATCGTCCGCATGACCGTGTACACCACCGACGTGTCGGGATTCCTGCGCTCGGAGGGACCGTTCCTCGAAAGGCTCAGGGAGACGGGTTGCCGCCAGGCCAGCACCCTCATAGGAGTGGCCCGCCTGGCCCATCCCTCGCTGCTGGTCGAACTCGAGGCCACCGCCGTCCAGTAGGACGCGGCCGGGTTCGTCGGGATAGCTTCGGTCCATGACGGATCAGCTTCGTACGGTCGTGGAGGATCTGGCCTTTCCCGAGGGCCCCCGATGGCACGAGGGGAAGCTGTGGTTCTCCGACATGCACGCCCGCCGGGTTCTCCGTCTCGACCCCGGATCCGGTTCACCGGAAACGGTGGTGGAGGTGCCCGGGAGGCCTTCGGGGCTGGGTTGGGACTCCGCCGGTCGGCTGATGGTGGTCTCCATGAGGGACCGGCGACTGCTGCGCCTCGACGGGGATGAACTCGTCGAGGTGGCGGACCTCTCCGCTCTGGCGACCTGGTACTGCAACGACATGGTCGTGGATGTCGCGGGGAGGGCGTATGTCGGGAACTTCGGCTTCGACATCGAGGTCCCCCCCGAGGAGATGAAGCCGGTGCCGGCGGTCATGGCCCGGGTCGATCCCGACGGCTCGGTGGCGGTGGCCGCCGAGGATCTCATGTTCCCCAACGGGACGGTGATCACCCCCGATGGCCGGACGATGATCGTGGCCGAGTCCTTCGCCGGGCTGCTGACGGCCTTCGACATCGGTCCCGACGGCTCTCTGTCGGGGCGGAGGGTGTGGGCCGCCCTGGAGGGCGTGGCCCCCGACGGCATCTGTCTGGACCGCGAGGGAGCCGTCTGGGTGGCCGATGCCTTCGGTGCCCGGGTCCTACGGGTGGCGGAGGGGGGCGAGGTCCTCTCCACGGTCCCCGCCGGGCAGAACACCTACGCCTGCATGCTGGGCGGTGAAGACCGCCGGACTCTCTTCGTGTGCACCGCACCGAGTTCCGATCCCGAGGAGTGCGAGCGCCGGATGGGGGGCCGCATCGAGGCCGTCGAGGTCGAGGTCCCCGGCGCCGGTCGTCCCTGAGGATCCGTAGTCCGAGAGCAGTGACCGTTGCCGCGGGGCTGGGTGAGACCCGTGGGCGGTCTCAGATGGCGACGGGCTCCCCGATGGAGAAGTTGTGCCGGTAGGCGGTCGGGGTGATCCCGAGCCGGGACCGGAAGTGGTGGCGCATGGTGACCGCCCCGCCGAAGCCGCAACGGCGGGCCACCTCCTCGACGTTCAGGTCGGTGGTCTCCAGTAGGTGCTGGGCGGCCAGCACCCGCTGGTGGGTCACCCAACGATGGGGAGTGGTTCCGGTCTGTTCCGCGAAGCGACGGGCGAACGTGCGGTTCGACATGTGGGCTCGCGCCGCCAGGGCCGCCACCGACAGATCGGCCTCGAGGTTTCCGACCGCCCATTGCAGGAGCTCGGCCAAGGGGGTGTCGGCGGTCTCGGCCGGGCCGGGAATGAACTGGGCCTGGCCTCCCTCCCGCTGAGGGGCCATGACCAGGCGACGAGCCACCGAGTTGGCGGTCTCGGGCCCGAAGTCCCGCCGGATCAGATGGATCCCGCAGTCGATACCGGCGGCGCTTCCCGCCGAGGTCAGCAGCCGGCCGTTGTCCACCCACAGGACGTCGGGGCGGACCGTGATCTCGGGGTACATCTCGGCGAGGGTCTCCACGTAGCGCCAGTGGGTGGTGGCCTCCAGACCGTCGAGGAGGCCCGTGGCGGCCAACAGGAACACGCCCGAGCAGATGGTGAGGATGGTGGCCCCTCGTGAGTGGGCGGAGCGCAGGGCTGCGCTCACCGCTGAGGGGACGGGGGCGTGGGTTCCCCGCCAGCCGGGTATGACGATGACATCGGAGGTGTCGAGGAGGTCGATTCCACCGTCGACGAGGACGCTGATTCCGCCCGCTGCCCGGAGTGGGCCGGACTCGATGCCCACCACGTCGGTGACGTACCAGGGCACCTGGAGCTCCGGTCGGGGTAGTGAGAACAGTTCCACCGCCACCCCGAACTCGAAGGTGCAGAGGCCGTCGTAGGCGAGGATCGCCACCCGGGGGCCTCCCGGCGCCGGCCGCGGGGCGGAGCTGTCGGGCCTGGCGGGTTCCGGGTGGGTCATGGCGGGATGTTAGCGAATGGCGGAATGTTGGCGAACATGGTCAAATCTGACGCTGGCCGCGACAAAGACCCTCGACGATCGTCTCTATCGTGGCCCCAGGTGGACGATGTCGTACCCGATGTGGGGTCCACCGAGACTCAACCGTCGCAGGAGACCGGCACCGTGTCATCACACTCGTCACACCGCATGATCTCGCCCCTGGACCCTCCGCGGGTACCGATGGTTGCAGCGGCCTCGCCGGAGCGGGCCCTGGCCCACTTCAGCTCCCGGTTGGAGTTCGAGACCGACTGCTGGGACGTTCACCACGACCTGGCCACCGTGGGACCGGCCTTCGTTCTTCTCGACGTTCGCGGTGCGGAGTCCTTCGACCGGGGGCATCTTCCCGGAGCCGTGAACCTGCCGGTCGACCGCATCGACGAGCAGAGTCTGGCCGGGTGGTCCTGCGACACCCTCTTCGTCGTCTACTGCTCGGGACCGCACTGCAACGCCGCCGACCGGGCGGCGGCGCGGCTGGCCCGCCTGGGGCGGGCGGTCAAGAAGATGATCGGGGGAGTCGAGGGCTGGCGCGACAGTGGCTATGAGCTGACGACCGAACCCTCCTCGGCGACGGTGTCCGGAGCCTGAGCGGCCCGGACCTGTGCTGATGGCGGCCGGCTTCTCACTAGATTGGGCCGATGGCCATTGAACCACCGCGGTCCGCTTCCGAGGCGGAGACCCTCACCGGGTTCCTGGAGTTCTACCGCCAGAGCGTGGTCGAGGCGGTTCGGGGGCTGGATCGGGACGCCCTGGCCTACTCCCCGGTGGCCTCGGACTCGAGCCCCGGAGGCATCGTCAAGCATCTGGCCTACGTCGAGCGTTGGTGGTTCCAGGATGTGCTGGGTGGTAGGGACGTCGAGTATCCCCACACCCGTGACGATCCCGACGCCGACTTCCGGATCGAACCGGGGGAAACCGCCGAGTCGCTCATCGAACTGTACGAGAGGGAGTGCGCGGTGGCCCGTGAGGTGGTGGCCTCCCGCCCCGATCTCGACGCCATGTACGAAACCCCCCGGAACCCGGTCAGCCTCAGATGGATCCTGGTCCACATGATCGAGGAGACCGCCCGCCACGCCGGCCACATCGACATCCTGAACGAGCTCTACGCGGCGGATGCTTCCGACCGGCCGTGAAGCGGCCCGGCCCGCTCAGGAGTCGCTGAACCCGATCTCCTTGTGCTGCCCGTCACACAGGGGCTTGCTGGCCGAGGCCCCGCAGCGGCAGAGGGTGACCCGGTTCCGGGGCTCCAGCACGGTTCCGTCGGGGAGGGCGACCGGTACTCCGCCGGTGACCCAGAGGGGGCCGTCGTCGACGATTCCGACCCCGGGGCGGTAGTCGGGCTCGAGATCCTCGTCCGTCCCGTCGGGGCGCCAGGTGAGGGCACCGGAGGGGCAGTGTTCGATCTCGGCGATCACCGCCACCCGCACCGAGGTGTCCCCGGTGTGGGACACCTGATCCCAGACGTTGGTCTCGCGGTTGCCGCAGAAGCCGGCGTGGACACATATCGAGCGGTCGTCGCGGACCGTGAGCCCGAAACCGCCCAGGGTCGTGGCCCGGTCGTCGTAGGGACCGGGATCGGAGTCCTCGGCCTCCCAGCCCTGCTTCTTGTGGGTCCCGTCGCAGTAGGGCTTGTCGGAGGACAGTCCGCAGCGACAGAGGAAGTAGCGATCCTTGTCGGTGATCTCCTCCGACGTCTGCCAGCTCAGGGGTTCCCCGTGCTCGGACACGACCGGACTCTTGCGGGTCAGGGGGAGTCCCTGCACCTTGAGGGGCCCGTTGGGTCGGCACTCGATGGACGGTTCGTCGTCGGCCATGGGATCTCCTCCGGTGTCGGTGGTGGGCGAGTATGGCAGAGGACCGCGGGTCGTGCCCGCGATCGTCAGGCCCCCGAACCGAGGGCGGCGCCCCGGCCCCGGCCCACCCGACGGCCGCCGATGTCGGCCCGGGCCCCGGCCCGGTATCCGGCGCTGTACCCCGCCGTGTTGGACGCGCTGGTGCGCATGGTGCCGGTGCGGGGAAAGGCCTCGGCCACCGCCCGCTCGACCTCGTCGTCGCGGGCCGCCAGGACCGGGAGAACCGACGATCCGTGGGTGGCGGTGGCCGCGGTCGCGGCCCGTTGGCGGTTCTCGGCGAATCTGCGGCCGATCCGCTCGGCGAAGCCCAGGATGAACGCCCGACGGAAGGAAGCGGTGCGGTTGCGTCCGAACTCGTCCACCACCGACCCGTGGGCCAGAGCGGCGCCGGTGACCTGCACCAGCAGGGAGGTGAACAGCATCTCCACCGCCTCGAGGTCGGATCGGAACCCGACGACCGAGGCGTAGGCGAGTTGCTTGTTCCACAGGGCCCGGCAGCCGTGCCCCTCCGCCGTGGCCGCCAGCAGATTGAACTTGGGGGCGGCGTGGGGCGAGTCGATCCAGATCCGGGTCCCCTCGGGGCCCTGCCCCTGGCTCCGCCCCTCCAGCATCACCTCGTCGATGGCGTGGCGGACCATGAGGTCATGGGCCTTGGCGCTGAAGACCTCGGCCTCCTCGGGGAACTCGGTGGCCTCGGCCTTGGCCAGCAGCGCTCGCACCTTCTCCAGGTATCGGGTCCCGCTTCCGGAGAGCGGGCGTGATGCACGGGATCCGGCGGAGCCCGGTGGAGGACAGGTGACCATGAGAGGACCGAGAAGCCGCATCCAGAACAGCAGGGAGCCGGTGGCCGCCACCTGGGACCGCGGCGGCAGGGCCGACAGCAGCCGGTCGTCACTCAGGTGGGGTTCGCCCTCCAACTCGTCGAGCTGGGCCTGCCACCGGGGGTGTACGGCCCAGCCGCGTCTGCGATGCTGGTGGAGTATCAGACCCACGACCAGGGGCCGCGGTGCGGAGTACTCGCCGCACACCACCCGAACCAGCTCCGCCGGCATCCAGCCCCGCTCCCACAGGCCCTCGAGCTCGGTCTCGAACAGTTCGAGTACGGCGGCGGGGTCGTGGGGGCTTCCGCCCCGGCCATCGGTCGGGGAACCCGACCGCCCTCGTCCCCGGCCCCGACCCTCGCCGTTCCTGCTGATTCTGCGTGCCCGCCGTCGTCGCTTCATGGCCGAACTCTTTCACCGGGGTGGGACACTCGGTCCTCGCTCAGTCGGCGAGGGGGAACTTGGCGATCACCGACCACCCGGCCGGAAGCTCGGCCGTCATCAACCAGACCTCCTCGGCCCGGGTGTGGATCGGGAGCTCCCGTGCGATCTCGGCGGCGGCGCTCTCCAGGGGAATCTCGCACGGCGTCTTGCCCACGGTCAGGTGGGGAACCACCTGGGAGAACGTGCCGCCGTAGGGAAGGCACTGTGGCCACCGCCCGACGAGTGCTGTCGTCAGTCCGATGAACTGTTCCGCCGGCTCGGGCGCCACGTAGAGCACGCGGTCGTCGAACCAGTCGAGATGATCCAGGCTGTAGTCGAACTTACCGAACGAGCTCAGCAGTCGAGCCAGGTCCTCCACGACCCCGTCGGTGATCTGGTCGGGGTCGAGGAACGGATAGAGGAGGGTGATGTGGGCGGGCGCGAGGGGATAGGACTCGGGATCGAGGCGTCTCCGCCAACCCTCGATCACGGGGCCGGTGTCGGGAACCGGGATCACTATCGCACTCTCTGGCCCTCGGGCCTCGCCGCGCACGGCGACGATGTTAGGGCAATCCGGGCTGCTTCACCCAGCGTGGCGGGAAAGGCAGTCCACCGGCACCGTTCGTGGGACGTTCGGTCGTCCGGATCACATCGTGTGCCGCCCACCCAACCACGTGCGATAGTGGGGGTTCCGGCGACCCGGTGGACCGGCAGCGGTGGTAGTCGGACAGCACGGGAGGGGCGGCGGTGCCGCTCCGGGAGAACACGGGAGATCAGCGGATGTCCGCCGTCAGGGAGGCCTACGGGGACCGGTACGTCGAGGCGCTGGGTTGCGCGGCCCGGTGGCATCTGGGAGACCATCGCAAGGGCTCCGACGTTCCCTACCTGAGTCATCTGCTGGAGGTCTCGGCTCTGGTGTGGGAGTTCGGCGGGGATGAGACCCAGGCGGTGGTGGGGCTGCTCCACGACGTGCTGGAGGACACCACGACCGCGGCGTCGGAGATCGCCGACCGGTTCGGTGTCGAGGTGGTGGAGATGGTGGTGGCCCTGAGTGACCACATCGGGGGGCGGGGCGCCGGAAAACAGGCCTGGAAGCCCCGCAAGGAGGAGTACCTCCGGAAACTGGCCGATCACGATCGGCGCGTGGCCCTGGTGGCGGCGGCGGACAAGATCGCCAATCTGCGTTCGATCGTGACCGAACTGGACATGGGCGAGGCGGCCGGCTGGGAGAGGTTCACCGCAGGAATGGGTGGCACCGCCTGGTACTACGAGCAGGTGGCCCAGTTGCTGGCGGGAGGCCCCCTGGCCGGGTCGCGCCCGGCGCGGATGCTCGTCGACCTCTGGGCCCGGATGTCGGCCCACATCGGGCGGGAGCGGGGGGCGATGGCCGAGCTGGACGCCGGCCTGGCCCGTTGTCTGCTGAAGGCCGATCCCCTCGGCCTGGGAGCCGTCGACGGAGCCACCACCTACCCCTGGTTCGCCCTGGAGCTGGTCCGGTGTCAGCTCGGTCGCAACGGTGTGGAGGGGCCGGCGGGTCCCACCGGGGCCGGTGTGCGCATCTCGCCCGCGGTGGCGGCCGAGGTCTGGGAGAACTGGTTCGGAACCCATCGCCGGGCCGGGTCCACCGACTCGCCGGCCCCTCCGGAGGTGGTCGCCCTGGTGGCCTGCCTGGAGACCCTCGACACCCTCGACACTCAGAGCAGTTCGTAGTCCCCCGGATCGACCTCCCGGGTCCGCTCCCAGAACTCGAGCAGGGTGAACGGCCAGTTCTGGGCCACCCGTCCGAGCCGGTTCCTGTACCAGCTGTTCACGTCCGACACCCCCCAGGCCATCCTCAGGTTCCCCTCGTCGATCTCCCGGTTGTAGGAGTCGTGGACCTCGGGGCGGCAGTCGACGGCCGCGATGTCACGCTCGGCCATCAGCCGGAGAGTCTCGAGGATGTAGCCGGTCTCGCACTCGCTGAAGTAGATGATCGAACCGTTCACCACGATGTTGGTGTTCGGCCCGTACAGCAGGAAGAAGTTCGGGAATCCGGGCACGGTCATCCCCAGGTAGGCCCGGGCGTCGCCCTGCCAGCGGTCGTGGAGTTCGACCCCGTCCCGCCCCACGACCCTCATCGGGGTCAGGAAGTCCGAGGCCTGGAACCCGGTGCCGTAGATGATCACATCGGCGTGATGGAGCACCCCGTCGGTGGTCTCGACGCCCTCGGGTGTGATGCGGGCTATGGGAGTGGTCTCCAGCTCGACGTCCTCCCGCCGCAGGGTGGAGATCCAGATGCCGTTGTCCCGGATGAGGCGCTTGGCCCCCGGTGGGTAGTCGGGCACGAGCTTGCGCGCCAGTTCCTCGTCGTCTCCGGTCTGGGCGACGATGTAGTCGGTGAGCAACTGCCGGGTCAGGTCGTTCATCTCGCCGACGGCGTCGGGTCGACCCTCCCAGCTCGGGTCCACCCTGACCGCGTCGAGGATCCCCTCGGC
>DRKF01000169.1 GCA_011051915.1 Acidimicrobiales bacterium
CCGCGGCGGCCTCCAGGGCCAGACGCCGGGTGGCGGCGGCGAACTCCGAGGGCGTGGCCAGCTCGTCGACCAGACCCCACTCGACCGCCGTGGCTCCCCCGATCCCCTCGGCCAGGGTGGCGAACACGTCGGCCCGATCACGACGAACCTTGCGCTTGTCGACCAGACGGGTGAGTCCCCCCGTTCCCGGCAGCACTCCCAGTAGCGGTACCTCGGGCAGCGACACCGTGGTGGCCCGGTCGTCGATCAGCAGGATCCGCTCGGCCGACATCGCCACCTCGTATCCCCCTCCGGAGGTGGTCCCGTTGAGGGCGGCCACGAAGTGCAGCGACGACTTGTCGGAGGCCTCCTCGATCGAGCAGCGGGTCTCGTTGGTGAACTTGCAGAAGTTGACCTTGTGGGAATGACTCGCGCCGGCCAGCATTCCGATGTTCGCCCCGGCGCAGAAGACCTTCTCCAGACCCCCGGTTATGACCACCGCCTTGACCTCTGGGTGTTCGAATCTGAGGCGTTGGACGGCGTCGTGGAGTTCGATGTCCACCCCGAGATCGTAGGAGTTCAGCTTGAGGGTGTAGCCCTCGAACAACCCCCCCTCGGGGTCCACCGCCAAGGTGAGGGTGGCGATCGGACCTTCGATGTCCAGTCGCCAGTGACGGTAGCGCGAGGGGTCGGTCTCGAAGACGATCGCCGTCTCCGACGGGCCTCTCCCCAGCTGGCGCGTGGCGACCTCGACGGCCGGATCGGCAGCGGCTGGCGACTCCATTGGGGGCAAGGCGGTCTCCTGGGTCTCGGGTCGGGCACTGGCCACGTTCCTGCTCGGACGAACATACTACATCTGTATCAACGGCGCTAGGCCAGGTGTCATATATCTATGATCCGGTCCCGGGGGCGGAACCGTTGATTCCGAGATCGTTCAGGACCGCGGCGAGCATCCGCTGGGACACCTCGGTGGGTAGCGCCTCCCCACCCCACTCGGCCACCAGTTCGATGGTCTCCACGTACTCCGCCAGGTAGAGATCGCACGCCCGGCAACCGGCCACGTGTTCGAGAGCCTCGGTCTCGACGTCGGCGGGGAGGTCGCCCTCGAGAAAGTCCGTGAGCAGGGGCTCGAGGTCATCACACCTCATCATCCCCTCCCGGGCCGGAGTCGGGCCGGGTCACCCGGCCGATCGGTTTCACGCCACCCGGTCGTCGGCATGCAGCGCCACCTTGAGCAGCGTGCGGGCCCGATGGACCCGCATCTTGGCTGCCGACAGGCCCGTGCCGAGCACCTCGGCGACCTCGGTCATCGGGAGGCCCTGTAGATCACGCAGGATCACGGCCGCTGCCAGGGCCGGGGGCAGGGCGTCGACAGCTCTTCGCACCCGTCCCGCCACGTCGGCCGCCAGCAGGCAGTCCTCGGGGCCCGGACCGGTGTCGTGGCGCAGGGGCAGGACGGCGGGATCGGTCGGCAGGTCCCGCCGTCGCCTCAGCACCGCCACGGCCTCGCGGTAGGCGATCCGCAACAACCATGGTCGGGCCCGGTCCGCATCCCTCAGGGAGGACCGGGCGACGAAGGCCCGTATGAAGCTCGCCTGGGTCACGTCCTCGGAGTCGGCGTCGTTGTGCAGCACCCGCCGGGCGATCGTGTACACGCCCGAGGAGTTGGCCCGGAACAGCTCCTCCAGCCAGCGGACATCACCCCGATCGGAGGCGACCGGTGGGGACGGGGCGTCGGTCGCCGAACCGCCGGTGGCGGGGGCGTGGACGGCTTGGTGGCGGCTGGCGGTCACGGCGCTCCCTTGAACCCGACTGGTGAGGCTCCGATTCCCGGGGGCGGAAACCTCTACTCAGCCACGTGGCGGAGCTCCGGGGGGTTCCAGCCGATCCGGGCGACCAGCCCCGACGCATTCTCGTGCCGCCCCGCGCGCCGACGGCGATCGACGGTAGATTCCTCCGATGCGCGCTCTGGTCATATGGCATGACATCGCTGCCTCGCCGGGCCTGGTGGGCGACCGCCTGGTTGCCCGTGGTTTCGAGCTGGAACGGTTCGTGGTGGTCGAGGATGTCACCCGACCGGTGTTCGAGGGCCCCTTCCCCGATCCTCTCGAGTACGACCTCATAGTGCCCATGGGGGCGCCATGGTCGGTCTACGACACGGCGACGATCGGGTCGTGGATCGGATCCGAGCTGGAACTCCTCCGTGAAGCCCACCGGGCCGGTGTACCGGTCATGGGAATCTGCTTCGGCGGCCAGGCTCTCGCCGCGGCCCTGGGGGGACGGGTCGAGAAGGCCCCGGGTATTCAGCTCGGCTGGTACCCCGTCCGACCGACCCCCGGCAGCGGTGTCGGACCGGGCCCCTGGGCCGAATGGCATTCGGACCGCTTCTTCGCTCCTCCGGGCAGCCGCCTGGAGGCGGCCGACGAGCTCTGCCAGCAGGCTTTCACCATCGGCCGGTCCCTCGGGGTCCAGTTCCACCCCGAGATGACTCCGGCCCACGTAGAGGACTGGCTGGCGCTCGGCGGGACCGAGGCCGACAGACAGCTCGCCCTGGCCGGCACCGATCCGGACCGGCTGATGGCGGAGACCCGTGCCAATCTGGCCGCGGCCACCCGGAACGCCTCGGCCCTGGTGGACTGGTACCTCGACGAGATCGCCTTTCCCGTCCGGGAAGGAGCGCCGGCGATCGCCCCCGGCTCATAGGGCACCGAGGATCGCCCGCCCCGAACACCGAGGCATTCGGCACGGATCGGCGCCGCCGGTACCGCGAGTCCTCCACCTCGGCCCTCCCGGGCTCGATCACACGATGTGCTTTCGGGCCGCCCACGAGGTGAGTTCGTGTCGACTCGACATCTGCAGCTTCCGAAGAACATGCGAGGCGTGAGTCTCCACCGTCTTCACAGAGATCGAGAGGCGGCGAGCGATCTCCTTGTAGGCGTACCCACGGGCCAGCAGCCTCATCACCTGCTGTTCACGAGGTGAGAGAAGGTCGATCTCGGGATCCACCGGATCGGGCAGCGTGGCGGCGAAGGCATCGATCACGAATCCGGCCAGACGGGGTGAGAAGACGGCGTCGCCCTCCGCCACCCGTACCACCGCTTCCCGGAGCTCGCCGCCCTTGATGGCCTTGGTGACGTATCCCCGGGCCCCGGCCCGGATGACGGCGATCACGTCCACGGGAGAGTCGGAGACCGACAGGGCCAGGAACCGGGTCCCCACCCCCCGGGCCCGCACGCCCTCGATCACATCGACGCCTGTTCCCGAGGGCAGATGCACGTCCAGGAGAACGACATCCGGGGGCCGGTCCGCTATGAGGTCCACCGCCTCGGCCACATCGGCCGCCTCACCGATCACCCGGACCACCCGCTCCAGTTCGGCCCTGAC
>DRKF01000170.1 GCA_011051915.1 Acidimicrobiales bacterium
AGGACTTCCGCGCCGCCCAGTTGGAGAACGTGCGCTCGATCCGAGCCGCCAATCCCGACGGATTCATCGCCTGCAACAGCGTGGGCAACGGAACCCGCTACTTCGAGGAGATCGAGTGGGCCCACCGGTTCGCGCAGGTCTGCGACGCCCTGGTGGCGGAGAACTACCGCGGCGGATCCGGTGATCCCGCCCACGTCGAGTCGGAACAGGAATGGCTCGATGACGTGGAGATGGGATACGACGTCGACGAGAACGGAGCCTCCCTGAACGCCTACGTGGAGATCGTCACCGACCGCCCCGGCGACGAGACGACGAGACTCCGGGCCGACCTGTTCCAGTACGGCACCTTCCTCTTGGGGTACCGGGACGGAGCGCTGTTCTCCAACTCGGTTCAGGAGCCGACACCCTCACAGGTCGGCGGCAACGTGAACACCCTGGTGTTCCGCGACTTCCAGTCGATCGACCCCGGGGAACCGGTGTCGGAGCGCTACGAGTTCATCGAGGGTCTGTACCTGAGGCGATTCACCAACCTGGTGGTGGTCGTCAATCCCACCGGGGACAGCATCGGCGTGCCCCTGACCGAGAGCTTCGTCGACTGGCAGGGAGTCGAGCACACCCCCGAGACGGGACTGGTGCTGGAGCCCCGCTCCGCCAACCTCCTGCTCCCGTTGGGGTGATCCGGCCGAACCGATTCACCCCTCGGGCAGCTCGGGAACTCCCTCCGTGGGGACCCGGCGCAGCGATTCCACCGTGGATCGGGTCATGACCGGATCCACCCCCAGGGACCGGAGCAGATCCCGACTGGCCTCCATCTCGTGGAGGCGGCGCTCGGAGTGCAGCCCGGTGCCCTCCACCAACCGGCGCAACAGGGCCCCGTCGGCCGCCTCGATCTGGGAGGTGAGATTGCCCCAGAGCCATTCGGCCTGACCCGCCTGGTCCGCGGCCCTCATGGCCTCGATCACCAGGGCGGCCAGACCCTTCATCATCACGCTGCGCAGCAGCTTGCGGGTGGAGGCGTCTCCAGCCCGGCCCCCGATGGACTCCACCGGCGCACCCATCGGGGCCATCAGCTCCACATAGCGGTCGGCGCCCGGTCCCGAGGCCAGGGCCGGGGTTCTCAGACCCTTGCCGGGCACCACGGCCATCAGAGCCACGTCGGTGAACAGCAGGCCGCGCTCGGCGGCCCGGCGGGCCAGCTCGGCCTCCAGGTCGGCGCCGCTGGTCGACAGGTCGGCGTAGAGGGCCCCATCGGGGATGTCCGCCAGGGCCTGGGTGAGGGCGGTGCGGGCATCGGCGGCGGAGGTCAGGGCGATCACCAGGTCAGTGCCGGCCACCGCGTCCCGCGGATCGTCGCTGCGCTCGACACCGACGGGAGTCGGCACGTCGGCGGGGTCGAAGGCCGTCACCCGGTGACCCTCGGCCGCCAGGTCGGCGGCGAAGAGGGAACCCGCCTCTCCCAGACCGAACACCGTGACCCTCACCGACCACTCACAGTTCCTCGGCCTCGGCGAGGGAGTCGACCACGACCACGCCGAGTTCATCGAGCCTGGGGCGCAGACCGTAGAAGTCGATTCCCAGCTCCCCGGCGTTGAGCCGGGCCCGGGTGGCCTCCTCCTTGGCCAGGCGGGCCTGGGAGCCCTCCAGGGCCCACTCGGCCTCACCGCGGGGCACGATCACCACCCCGTCGTCGTCGGCGCACACCACATCGCCGGGACTGACCAGCGCCCCACCGAGCACCACGGGAATGTTCACCGATCCGGGGCTGGCCTTCACCGTGCCCTGGCAGGAGACATGGCGGGTCCACACCGGGAAGCCCATCTCCCTCAGATCGGCGGTGTCACGCACCCCGGCGTCGATGACGAGTCCCCTCACCCCCCGCGACATCAACGAGGAGGCCAGGAGGTCCCCGAACATCCCGTGGGTCGAGGGGGCGGTGTTGGTGACCACGAGGACGTCCCCGGGCGAGCAGTACTCGATGGCGGCGTGGATCATCAGGTTGTCACCCGGATGACTGGACACGGTCACCGCCGTTCCCGCTACCTTCACCCCCTGCTGGATGGGCCTGATGTCGGGCCCGACATAGCCGCGCCGGCCCATGGCCTCGTGCACGGTGGCGGTGCCGATCGGGGCCAGTGCGTCGACCGTGGCCATCGAGGCCCGGTCGATGCTCCTGACGATCACGTGACGTCTCATGGGCCAAGTCTCCCCTGGGTGTCGTTCCCGATGCCTGGATCCGCGATCCGTCCCGACCTGTGAGCCTCGACGACACCATCGATTGGATACAACATTGTGCACAATATCTGGGCCCCGGTCTATGATCGACCCACAGCCACCAGCCCAGCCAGGGGGAAACCCGCATGCGCACCCAGGTCGTGATCATCGGAGGTGGTCCGGCGGGGCTGCTGCTCTCCCACCTGCTGTACCTGGAGGGAATCGAGAGCGTCATCCTGGAGCGCCGGACCCGACAGTACGTGCTGTCCCGCATCCGGGCCGGGGTACTCGAGTGGGGGTCGGTCGAGATCCTGCGTCAGGCCGGGCTGTCCGGGCGCATGGACCGCGAGGGGATAGTCCACCAGGGCAGCATGGTCACCTGGACCGGCGGCGACCGCTTCCTCATCGACACCCAGAAGTACGCCGGGCGGGAGCTCATGGTCTACGGCCAGACCCAGCTCACCGAGGACCTCTACGCCGCCCGCGACGCGGCCGGGGGAACCATCATCGACGAGGCCGCCGACGTGATGCCCCACGACGTCACCACCGACACCCCCTGGGTCACGTTCGAGAAGAACGGTGAGACCCACCGCATCGACTGCGACTTCGTGGCCGGCTGCGACGGCTACCACGGGGTGAGTCGTACCGTCATCCCCGACTCCGTGCTCCGCACCTACGAGAAGGTCTACCCCACCGGGTGGCTGGGCCTGCTGTCGGAGACCCCTCCCTATGAGTACCTCGTGTACAGCCGCAGCGAACGGGGTTTCGCCCTGTGCTCGATGAGGAACCCGATGCTCAGCCGGTACTACGTGCAGGTCCCCCTCACCGACACCCTCGACGACTGGAGCGACGACCGGTTCTGGACCGAGCTCAAGGCCCGGTATCCCTCCGACATCGCCGACGCCATCGTCACCGGCCCCTCCATCGAGAAGTCCATCGCCCCCCTGCGCAGCTTCGTGGCCGAACCCATGAGGTACGGAAACCTGTTCCTCGCCGGCGACTCCGCCCACATAGTGCCCCCCACCGGGGCCAAGGGCCTCAACCTGGCCGTGTCCGACGCCTGGTACCTGTCCCGGGGCCTGGCCTCGCACTTCAACGCCGGATCCGACGACCTGCTCGACGCCTATTCCGACACCGCCCTGCGAAGGGTGTGGGCCTCGACCCGCCTGTCCTGGTGGCTCACCGTCCTGCTCCACCGCTTCGACGACGAGGACGAGATCGACCGCCGCCTGAAGATCTCCGAACTGGAGTACATAGCGTCGTCCACCAACGCCCTGGCCTCGCTGGCCGAACAGTACGCCGGACTGCCTCTGTGATGGCGGGCGCTATTCCCCGAAACCGTCCCCTCCGGGAGACCCCATGACCACAAGCACCAGATCCAAGCCGTGGGACGACATCCCCGGCACCTATGTCCAGGACGGCGAGCACTATCGCAAGGGCTACCGGCTGAACATGCTGCTGATGACCCTCAACACCGCGGAGGGCCGTGAGGCCTTCGCCGCCGACGAGGCCGGCAGCCTGGACCGGGCCGGGGTGACCGCCGACCAGAAACAGGCGGTGCTCGACCGCGACTGGCTGGCCATGCTGAGGCTGGGAGCCAACGTCTACTACCTGCTGAAACTGGCCGCCT
>DRKF01000171.1 GCA_011051915.1 Acidimicrobiales bacterium
TCGCCTACCCGGCGCTCCTCCGGATGGAAGCCCGCAGGTCCTCCATGAGTATGTACAGGTGATGTGGGTTCTCCGGCAGCGGCTGGAACCCATGCTTCGCGTAGAAGCTCGCGGCGGTGTCGTCCTTGGCGTGGACGAGCATGGCCCGCCCACCGATCTCGTCGGCGGCAGCCACACACCGGGCCAGCGCGTCGCGCAGCAGGTCGGCGCCGAGGCCGCTCCCTTGCTCTGACCGGTCGAGTCCCAGCCGGGCGAGCAGGATGACCGGGATGGGCCTGCGGCGGGGAAGCCCTGCACCCAGCCGGCGTTCCGCCCGGTCCGGTTCGATGGCGTGAGGGGCCAGCGTGTAGAATCCCACGACCCGATCACCGCGTCGCAGCACATAGGTCACCGACGCCCCGGCCCGTTGGTCCGACAGGGCGAACCGCCGCAACCACTCGTCGAGGGCCGGTACCCCACAGTCGAACACTTCGAGGTCGTCGCCGGCCTCGAGCCTCCGGATCGGCCGGAGCTCGCTCACGCCTGCGGGATGCGGCTCGGCCGGGAGAACAACTCGACGAGCTCGGGAACGGCGACCGGCGCCTCATCGAGGGCGTCGACGAACCGCGAGAACGCCTCGGGACTGAGCCTGATCGCCTGGTGCTCGGCGATCACCTCCTGGGCACGGGCCACGGCGCTCTCCTCGACGAAGGTCGTCAGCGAGACACCCTCCAGCGTCGCCGCCTCCCGCACGAGGGCGTCGCTACGTTCCCGTACCCGGAACGTCCATCTCCGGTCGCGCTGCTCGGTGGTCATCGGCCTCCTTCTCCAGTACGCACATTGTACATACGCATCGGGTGCAGTCGAGGCTGTGCTCCCCCTCCAGGCCCATACCACCTCGACGCGACGGGCAGTTGCGTCCACGGCGGGGTGAGGCCGTCGCGGTTCGGCGCCGACGCGTCGACTCGAAACGATCCCGGATCGAGGTCGCCGAGTCGACGACCGGAGTCGCCGGAACCGTCTACCTCGGCCCGACGAAGACCTACGAACGGCGAACGGTCGCCCTTCCTGCGTTCACCCGAGACGAACTCGCCGGACACCTGGCCCGGTACGGCGACGGCGATCTCGACGGCCTCGTGTCCCCCGCTCCGAACGGAAGCCCGCTGCGGCACCCCTGCGCCGCCCTGCTCATCGCCGAGGGCGCGCACCCCAAGGCGATCCAGGAGCATCTCGGCCGCTCGTCGATCACCGTGACGATGGACACCTGCGGGCACCTGTTCCCCTCCCAGATGGGGGAGCAGGTGATCCGGCTCGGCGAGCCTCGAATGGCCGTTCGCCGGCGGCCTGCGACCTCAGGAGCCGCCATCACCGTCACCCTGATCGCCCCGCTCCGCTCGGACGGGTGGAAAGGACCTGCATGCCAAGAGCCGAGCGAACCGGTCGGACGTCGGAAGGACTATCTTGCGCCGCATGGTGACCATCGACGACGCCCTCGATGCGTTCCTGGACGAGCAACGGGCCCGGCTCAGCGAGCGGACGCTCCGGGACTACGAGGACGTGATCTCCCTGCTGCGGGACAGCCTCAACACGTACGGGCACGCGTCGCTGGTCGGCGACGAGGTGCAACGCTTCGAGCAGGCCTTCGGGGACGGTTCCACCGACGAGGAGATGGGGGCCTTCTGTCGGACCTTCGGCCCCGAGAAGATCACCGAGCACTACTACGAGTTCCTCTCCTGGTTCCTCGTCCGCAAGGTGATGGCCTCAGAGGACCTGCGCCGCAAGGCCGGGACCGTCACCGAGAAGCTGGCCAAGTGGCTGGAGGACCGGGGCTACGTCGATCCGCATATCGCCGCCGACGCCGTCGAGATGGCTGCCGATGCCGGCCGGCTCCTCCCCCGGGCCGAGCGGCTCGGTGAGATCCTCTATCGGGTGATGCAGGCATCACCCCGGCTGCGAGGCGAACTCTCAGACGACGACTACCACGAGGACATGGCCGCCATCAGCCGCATCGAGCCGGGCAAACTCTGGTTCGACGACGTCGGACCCGTCGCCGTCCCCGAGGAAGCGAGCGAGCTCGCCGAGGTGGGCTGGGAGGTCAACGTGGTGCTCGGCCGCGGCCCGTCGGGTTGGCAGATCCTCGAGCTCGGCAACGTCTACCCGATGTAGCCGGCGCGGTTCCCTGGATGTGACTCCGCAGGGACGGCCCCGCCGTGCGAGTCAAGCATCGGATTCCCGTAGTGCCGACAGACGGCGCTCGAGTTCTCTGATCGCTCTGCGGAGATCTTCGATGCCCGTACCCTCGTCGATGCGACGGTTCAGTCCATGGACCACCGCAGGATCGATTCCACCACCGCGGCCTGTCTGTACGGCCGCGGCGTGGCTGACCCTGCCGCTCGATCTCCGCTCCTACCCGAGACGCAGCCGCCGCAACCGGTCGCGCAGGTCCGCCTCGGACTCCGCCGAGGCCGACGAGAAGGCCAATCGCCGCGCTTCAGCTCGCAGGTCTGCTTGGCGATCCCTCAGTCGGATCCGGGTCGTCGAAGGCGTCCTCGGGCAGGTCGCCCAGTTCCTCCTGGATGCGGGCCAACTCACGCCGGAGTTCCCCGAGGCGTCGATCGGCCGTCGGATGCCCGCGCACACGCCGTCATCCGACCCGGCGAGCTCGACCCAGCTCATCGAACGCTCCGAACCGCAGGGATCCTCTCACCAAGCCATCGCCCAGCGAAGACCGCCGGCAAGGCGTTGACCATCCCAAGCACGGCTGCGGCCAGGAATGAACCGAGGCCTTGCAGCACCGCTGGGTCGCTGGCCAGCAGCGTCGCCCATCCGATCCCGAGCAGGACCACCGCCACCAGGCCGGCACCAATCCCGGTCCGGAACCAACCAAGGATCACTCCCGCTACGACCCCGACGAAGAGAACGGTAGGAATCATCCGTACGACCGATGATACGACAAGAGCGCCGAGCATCCTCCCCACTTCTTGGCAGAGGCCGAGTAGCCCTTACTACCGTCGGGATAGCCGCGGACGGTGTTGTAGTAGTACTTCGTCCAAGTGTCGATCGTCGCGCAGAAGTACGGGTTCTTGTAGGTTCCCGACGTGCGGTACCACACGTAAGGGTCGCATCGCGTGCCAGAACTGGCCGTCGAGAAGGCAACCCGGCGCCAGCCTGTGAGCTCCAGCCAGTCGTCGTGTCCGCTGCCCGACATCCACGTCACGCAGGTCCCCGTATAGCCCCAAGAAAGGTTCGTCGTGACTTCCGACACAGCCTGCTGAGCGGGCTCTTCGTACCAGAGCCGCTGCCATGCGCTCTGCGAGGCCGAAAGCACGCTGCTGTGAAGACTCGGGGATGAGCGGGTGCGCCGCACTTCGAGCTCCATCTGGCAAGTCCGAGGATCGAATCGGACCTCGCGTTCGTCGACGACGGTTCCTCTTGGGAGTTCGACCTGCGTGGCATGTTCTTCGACGTCGAAGACGCACGACCCATCGGGATCTCGTCTTCCCACGAGAAGCCGGCGAGTCGAGTCTGGCCAGTCTTGCGCATACATGTGCACAACCCATCCTTCCCCATCGATGAAGACGGCCCGTCCTCGTGCGTCTTGATAGAGGAGCTGTTGTACGTCGTTCCCAGCCTGTCCCCCATCATCGCCCTGAATTCGCGTCGTCCCGGCGGAGGCCGGCACCCACCCGACCAGGAGAACCAACGTTGCTGCAGCCAGCCCGAGCACCGGGAGGCGCCGCGGACTCGTTCCCATCGAGCGTTCCTTCCTTCCGTGACACCTTCTCGTCGGTGTCTCCTACCCAGGTAATGCCCGCAGAGGGCGGGATGTGACACGCGATCTTCCCCGTTGCTCCGGGAACCCGACACTCGCCCGCGACGAATCACGGGTAGCCGGACACTGGACAAGGTGAAACGGACACACCTGTGCCGGACACATATGAACCGAGACGGCGAGGAGGAGCCGATGAACGACGACCGGTGGTGGACCGACACGTACTACGACACCGTCCCACGAGTGCGGCGCTACCTGGCCAGGCGGCTTCCCCACGACGAGATCGACGACGCCCTCGCCGACGTGTACCTGACGGCCTGGGTCCGGCGAGACCGGCTCGCCGACTGCTCTATGCCGCTCGCCTGGCTGATGACCGTAGCCCACAACGTCACCCGCCACCGGCACCGAACCCGGAAACGGACGCGTCCGGAGCAGCTCGCCGCGACGATCAGCCCTCCCGATCCAGATCCCACCGCCGACCAGGTGATCGACCGTCACATGGTCATCGAAGCCACGGCCGCGCTCGCCTCCCTGGCTCCACCCGATCGCACGATCGCGACCCTCCGGATCCTCGGCGAGCGGGGCTTCCGTACGATCGCCGACACCATGGGACTCGACCCCGCCACAGCCCGGCAGCGCTACCGGCGGGCGCTGCAACGCCTCCGACGAGTGACTGCCCGGAACCGAGCGTCACGTCGCCCTTCGTGACGTCCCCAACACCTCTCCCCGCACCAGACGGACCGGCCGGCATCACCGACGAACCCGGTCGCAGGCCGCGGTTCCTCTGCTTCTCGCGGCCTGGGCGCGGCCCGGTGGTGGTCTGGGCGTGAGTCCGACGGGACCAGAGACGCCGAAACCCCGATTACCACGCGGGCTTTTGCGGTGGGCCCGGCAGGACTCGAACCTGCGACCTACGGATTATGAGTCCGCTGCTCTGACCGACTGAGCTACGGGCCCGACGAGGCCATGGTACGGCGGTATCGGTCACGCGGCACGCAGAGGACCCGATGCCTTGACACCCCGA
>DRKF01000172.1 GCA_011051915.1 Acidimicrobiales bacterium
CGACCGGTGGTGCATCCGGGTCCGGCTCCCGAAGCGACCGGTGGTGCATCCGGGTCCGGCTCCCGAAGCGACCGGTGGTGCATCCGGGTCCGGCTCCCGAAGCGACCGGTGGTGCATCCGGGTCCGGCTCCCGAAGCGACCGGTCCTTCCGCCGACGGACCCGATCAGCGCCGAGATTCCCGGTCAAGGTCCACCTCTCCCGGGTCGATGATCTGGTTCAGGCACCGACCACACCCCTTGCCCCGAGGGGGGTGTCCACTACCGACCACACCCCTTGCCCCGAGGGGAGTAGTCCAGCACCGACCACCACTGCGGCGGGTGACAGCGATGAACCACATGAGCGCACCGATAGACCTCAGGTCCGGGACCTGTTCGATCTGCGGCCGCGACGGCTCCACATCGTGTGAGGACTGCGGGCGTCCGGTGTGTGAGATCCATGCCCACGGCCACGAACTGGCCGAGTACGACATCGAGGGCGTTCCACCCCACCTGTGCGCCGTGTGCACCCATGTCAGGGCCGATCGGGCCGCTGGTGAGCGCCGCCGGATGCGCAACCGCCGGGCCCAACGACTCGAGGACATGGGACCCACCGGGGGAACACCCCTGATGAAGGCTCTGTGGTGGGCCCGGCTGCTGGAGCCGGTGATCGTGAGGGACGCCCAGGGTGTTGACGTGAACCTGGTGAGCACCGACCCCAGGGTGAGCAAGGCCGACGTGGTCGAAAGGGTGGTCCTGCTGCTGGCCCACGCCGGTCTGGCGGGCCGGCCCGACCGGGAGGTGGCGCCGCGACTCTGGCTGCTGCTGAACGAATCGGGTGTGAGACCCGATGGGCGGGCCCAGATTCCCAGACGGCTGCTGGCGGGGTACCGCTACAAGGCTGGATTCGTCCTGGCGCCCCTGCAGGGTCGCAGCCAGCATCCCCGACGGGTGTCGGGAGCGGTGCTCACCCCGGACCACTCCTACTGGGGCGATTTCGAACTCAGGGAGGACCTCTCGGTGGGCGATCCCGTGTCGGGGATGGGTACCCGCACCGAACGCGATCTACTCCGGATCGGTCCTCTCTCCGCTCTCGCCCATCTCATCCCCGCCGACGTCATCGGCTGACACGCCGGTGGTCCCCCGACGGCGGCGGGAGACCTCCCGATCACTGCCCCGTGGTTGACCAGTGCCAGGGTTCGCTGGGCAGGTTGATCAGCCCGTACTTGCCGGCGTTGGCCTTGAGCCACTTGTAGGCAGCCGAGCTGCGGCTGGTGATGGCCCGACCGTTGGCGGTGAAATCGATGGCCAGGCCCCTCTCGTGCATCGAGTGGCCGGGGCGGGCCGTGGGCGGGCGGCAACGGTAGGAGGGCTTCTGGTAGATGTCGTAGTCCGAGGTGCCGCAGTGGGCCCGCCGCAGGGCGATCTGGGAGCTGGAGTTCCGGTAGCCGCCACCGGAGAGGAATATGCCGTCACGGGCGGCGGCGGCCAGGAGATTGGCCACATTGTTGGCTATGGACTTGTGGACCCGGATTCCGCTGACTGTGACGATGTCGCCGGCTCCGACGATGGTGGGGACGGCCGCCCGGCGCCGGGCCAGTTCCTCCCGACGGCGGGCCTCGGCCAGCTTTCGGGCGATCTCGGCTTCCTCGGCCCGGATCTTGGCGGCCAGCTCGGCGTCCAGCTCGGCCAGCGAGTTGGCCTCGGCCAGGCGGGCGTCGAGCCGCGATTCCACCTCGTCGGCGAACTCCTGCTGACGGTTCCGGGCCGCCTCGACCTCGGTGAGGCTCTGGGCCAGCCGGTTCTCCGTGTCGGCGGCGTCGGCCACGGCCTGGTCCCGTTCCAGAGCCAACAGGTCGAGATCGTCGCCGAGCTGGCGCAGTTGATCGACGAGCTGGGTCTCGCGGCCCACCCTCACCTCGAACAGGGCCTGGCGGACCGCTGACTGGTTCGGGTCAACGTCGCTGGTCGACAACAGCTCGGACTGCCTGGTGCTGTCCCGGCCGTCCACGTACCACTTGACCGCCAACTGGGAGATCTCCTCGCGGGTGCTGTCCATCTCCGAGAGAACGAACTCCTCCTGGGCCTTGACGGACTCCAGGGCGGCGTCGGCGTCGTCCTTGGCCTTCTGGGCGGCGGCCAGACGCTCCTCGGCTGCGGCCACATCGGCGTTGAGGGCGTCGAGGGCGGCCACGACCTCCTCGAACTCGGCCCGGGCTGCGTCCACCGAGGCGGCCTGGGCCGCCCGCTGTTCCCGCAGGGCCTCCCGCTGCTGCTTGAGTTCCTTGAGTTCCTTCTCCCCGGCTCCGGCCCCCACCTGGGCGAGAAGTAGCCCGACGACCACCAACAGCAACAGAGTTGTCACGCGCCGTGCCTGGCGGGGCGCGTTGCTTTTACGTTGCGTGGTCACAACAGAACGGTGTCACTCTGAGTGTCCATATGCAAGGCACCCCGGCGTATCGCCGTCTCCGATTGGGTGGCGTATCGGAGGATCGCCACCGGCGGGCCCGGCGGGCCCGAAGCCCGGGGGTCTCCCCGGGTGGGTGGTGCGCGAGGAGGGACTTGAACCCTCACATCCTTTCGGACACAGGAACCTGAATCCTGCGCGTCTGCCAATTCCGCCACTCGCGCTGGTAGGGCCAGCATGGTAGCGCCCACCGGAGGGGAATCGAAACGCATTGGCCGATCGGGCTGTGGGGCAGGGGAATCGAGACGTATTGGCTGATCGACTCGTGGGTCGGTGACTGGGAACGCCCTGGCTGGTCGGTCGAGCCACCGCAGGCAGCGGCGAGCGCCCGGGTCCTACACTCGGCTCCGACATGGTCCTGCGTGGGTTCGAACGACGTCTCGAGCGGTTGGTGGAGGGAACGTTCGCCCGCGTGTTCCGCAGCGGTCTGCAGCCCGTGGAGCTGGGACGTCGGCTGGTGAGGGTCATGGACGAGGAGAGGTCGATCGACGTGAAGGGCAGAGCGGTCACCGCCAACCACTATCTGGTCGGCCTGAACCCCGTCGATCACGCCCGGTTCTCCGAGGTGTCGGGCAGTCTCGAGGCCGAGCTGTCCGAGGCCGCGCGTGATCACGCCCGCGAGCGTGGCTACACCTTCATGGGCCCCCTGGCCGTCCACCTGGCCTCCGATCCCAAGCTGCGGGAGGGCCAGTTCTCCGTGGAGGGCCAGTTTCAACAGGGTCCCGGGGGTTCGGGGGCGGGGGCCCTTCGTTTCGCCGACGGGTCCCGGTTCCCCCTGGGGGACGGTGTGATCACCATCGGACGGGCCGACGACTGCGAGCTGGTGATCGACGACCCCCGCGTGAGTCGTCGTCACGCCGAGATCCGGCCCTCGGGGCCCGACTACATCCTGGTCGATCTGGGTTCCACCAACGGCACCCTGGTGAACGGGCATCCCGTGACGAGCCACGTGCTGACCGGATCCGACCGGATCACGATCAGCGATCGTGTGATGGACTTCGAAGCGAGCTGAAGCGGTGCCCGACTCCCTGATCCGCCTCCTCACGGTCCTGCTGCTGGGGCTGGTGTACCTGTTCTTCGCCCGGGTTCTGTACACGGTCTGGCTGGAGGTCCGACCCCCACGGCCGGCCCGGGTTCCCAGGGCCCGCAGGGAGAGGGCCGAGCGAAACGGGGCGGTTCCCTCGGCCCTGGTCGTGCTGGCGCCCGAGGAGATCGCGGGCCGGCGCCACCAGCTGTCCGACGAACTCACCATCGGGAGGGCGGCCGGATGTGAGATAACGGTGGACGACTCATATGCTTCGCAACTTCACGCGAAGATCTTCCGGCGCGACACACACCTGGTGGTCGAAGATCTCGGTTCGACCAACGGCACCTACCTCAACCGCGAAAAGGTCAAGGCCCCGACGATGATCCACAAAGGTGACCGAATTCAGGTGGGTGCCACGGTCTTCGAGGTGATCCAATGACCAGTACAGCGCTACGACTCTCCTGGGGCGGCGCCACCCACCAGGGCCGGGTCCGGACCAACAACCAGGACGCCCTCTACGCCGAGGGCGGCCTGTTCGTGGTCGCCGACGGCATGGGTGGGCACCGCGGCGGCGAGGTCGCCTCCCAGGTGGCGGTCCAGGCGATGAGCGGAGCCGGGCACGGTTCTCTCGAGTCCCTGGTGGCGGCGACCCGGCTGGCGAATCAGGCGGTCTGGGAGATGGCGGCCGACCGCCCCGAACTCAAGGGCATGGGAACGACATTGTCGGCCATGTCGGTCATCGGTGACGGAAACCCGCCTCTGCTGGCCATGGTCAATGTCGGTGATTCCCGGGTCTACCGCTATCGCGACGGCACCCTCGAGCAACTGACCGATGATCACTCCTACGTGGCCGAGCTCGTGAGGCGGGGTCAGATCGACCCGGCCGAGGCCGCGGTCCACCCCTATCGGAACATGCTCACCCGGGCGATCGGGGTCGGGGAATCGGTGGAGGTCGACCGCTGGGTGATCGAGCCCGCCGCCGGAGACCGCTACCTGCTGTGCAGCGACGGGCTGGTGAACGAGGTCGAGGACTCGGAGATCGCGGCCACGGTGGGATCCTCCGACGATCCCTCCGAGATCGCCGGAAGGCTGATCGAGCAGGCCAACTCCCACGGCGGCCGGGACAACATCACGGTGGTCGTGATCCAGATCGACGCCGAGACCTCCACCGCCTCGGCGGCCCCGGTGGTCGAGACCACGGTCGAGTCCGCCGAACCCGGGGCAACGGCTGTGGCCGACGGCCCGCCCCCGGAGCCTCCGGCCGCCGGTGCCCCGACGGCCGCGGCAGGCGGGGGCGCGGGGACACCACCGGATTCCTCCGTTGCCGCCGGTTCGACCGCGTCCGGAGCGGCTTCCGGTGGTGGAGCGGTTACGCCGGGTGGGACCTCTGCGGCGGGTGGGGCCTCAGTGGTGGGTGCCTCGGTTCCGGTGGTGGATTCCTCCGTTGCCGCCGGTTCGACCGCGTCCGGAGCGGCTTCCGGTGGTGGAGCGGTTTCGCCGGGTGGGACCTCTGCGGTGGGTGCCTCGGATCCGGTGTCCAGGGCCGTTCAGGAGTCGTTGCCACCCGTCGACACCGGGGTCATCCGCGACATCCCCACGGGACCCGGGCCCGCCGCCACCCGACCCCTGACCGAACCGATCCCCGGGCCCGCCGCCACCCGACCCCCGACCGAGCCGATCCCCGGGCCCGACAGGGGTTCGTCTCCGACGGTGTCGGTGGTGACCACCGAGGGCCCCACCGGGGTGGCTCCGGTGTCCCCGGATCGAGCAACGGTGGTCATACCCCCCGCCCCCATCCCGGACGGGGCGGAAGGGGCGGTGGGAGCTCCCGACGTAGC
>DRKF01000173.1 GCA_011051915.1 Acidimicrobiales bacterium
GGCGGCCAGAACCACGGCCCCCCGGCTCTGGCCGTAGCCGGCCAGGGCGGCCCCGGCCAGGGGCGAGTCCACCCTCAGCCGGTCGATTCCGGTCCGGCACGCCACCGGCCGGGGCTTCGCCGCCTGCGTCGTCCACCACAGCATCCCGGACCGGAGGGACGCCGCTCCGGCGTAGACCCACACCACCGCGATCGTCCGGTCCGGGACCGAGGCCAGGGCGACCAGGGCCGCACCCAGGACCGCCACGTCGACCAGTCCGGCGGCGACGAAGTGACGACCAACGGTGACCCTGGCCTCCACCATCTCGGTGAACCACAGGGCGGCGAACCAGATGACGGCCACCGTCTTCATGGACCCGGGAGCGAGGACGGCGACCAGCAGGGCTCCGGGCACCACCAGCACCGGTAACCGGGCCACCACTCCGGCCCGCCACTGAGCCGTCCGGCCACCGGGCTCGGTGGCCATCGCCCTCACCAGGGCCTGCCGTCCACCCCACTGGGCCACCAGGGCCACGAGCTGAACGAGTATCTGGACCCTGACGACCGCACCCAGCACATCGAGGCCCGCGGTCCGGGCCACGGCGAGGGACATGACCGCTGCCCCCAGGGGACGGATCAGACCACCACCGGTGGCCGCCCCCGCGGCCGCCAGACGGTCACGCCGTAGGGGTCGTCCCCTGGATTCGGTTCGCCCTGCTGAGTGTGCCAAACCCCGGTTCCCCGTCGTGTAGATGACCCGCCCTGACGGGGAACACTACGGCGACGGCGGCGGTTCGGTTCACAGGCCCACGGGACCGGCGGTGGGGTGGGCCTCGCTACCGATGCCCGGTGGATTCCCCCGTCGTCAGCGCGACGCCTCCCGGCGGGCCCGCAGAATGGCCGAAACCGCCTTTCCGTCGGCCTGGCCCCGGGTCTCCTTCATCACGAACCCCACGAACACACCCTGCACCTTGTCCTCACCGGCACAGAACTTCTGCCAGGCGGCGTCGTTGGCCGCCACCGCCCGCTCGACCATCTCCTCCAGGGCGGAGGTGTCCATGGCCTCGAATCCCAGGCGGGCGGCGATGTCCTCGGGGGACTCACCGGTGTCGACCATCTCGGCCAGCACCGTCTTGGCCTGGGTGGCGGTGAGGTCTCCCGCCTTCTCCATCCCGATCAGGGCGGCGAAGGCGGCAGGATCCAGATCGGCGGCCCCATCCATGGACAGGTTGTGGCCGGCGTGGGTCAGGGCCCGACCGGGATCGGCCCCGGCGGCGACGGCGCCGCGGACCAGACGGTCGAGCCCGCGGGCGACGATGGCCGCCACGTCGGCGGCCTCTCCCCCCGTGGCCTCGCGCAGGGCGGCCCGGCGCTGGGCGGGGAGCTCGGGCAGGCGGGCCCTGAGATCCTCCACCCACTCCCGCGAGGGGTTCAGCAGGACCAGGTCGGGTTCGGGGAAGTACCGGTAGTCGTTGGCCTCCTCCTTCGAACGCAGGGTGTGGGTCCGGCCCTCGTCCTCGGCCCAGTGGCGTGTCTCCTGGGTCGGTTCCTCACCGTGCTCGTAGAGGTCGATGTGACGCTGGGCCTCATAGGCGATGGCCCGGCCCAGTGAACGGAACGAGTTCAGGTTCTTGATCTCGCAGCGGGTCCTCAGCTCGTCGGTGCCCGCGGGTCTGACGCTCACGTTGGCGTCGACCCTCATGGAACCCTCCTCCATCCGGGCGTCGGACACACCGGTGGCCAGCAGGATGGCCCGCAGTTCCTCGGCGTAGGCCCGGGCCTCGTCGGGAGAGTTCATGTGGGGCCGGCTGACGATCTCCAGCAGCGGTACCCCGGCCCGGTTGTAGTCCACCAGGGAGTAGTCCGAACCGTGGATGCGACCACCACCCCCACCGACATGGGTGGACTTGCCGGTGTCCTCCTCGAGGTGGGCCCGCTCGATCCCGATTCTCTTGCCCTGAGGGAGTTCCAGCCAGCCCCCGACGCAGATCGGCTGGTCGTACTGGCTGATCTGGAAGTCCTTGGGCATGTCGGGGTAGAAGTAGTTCTTGCGGTGGAACACCGAGGGCGCGATCTCGCTGTTGAGGGCCAGGCCCATGGTTATCGCCAGCTCGACGGCCCTCTCGTTCAGCACCGGAAGCGAGCCCGGCAGGCCCAGACAGGTGGGCGTGATGTTGGTGTTGGGCTCGTCACCGAAGTTGTTGGGGGCCGAGGAGAACATCTTGGTCCGGGTGTGGAGTTCCACATGGACCTCCAGGCCTATGACCATCTCCCAGTCGGTGCCACCGTCTCGTGGGGAGCTCACGACCGCCCCTCCTCTCCGTCGTGGTCCGATGGGGCCGCGGCCTCCAGGACCGCCGCCGCCCGGAACATCTCCACCTCACCCATCGCCGGAGCCAGCACCTGAACGCCGACGGGGAGGCCGTGGGCGCCGGTCCCGTAGGGGACAGACATGGCCGCCTCCCCCGAGAGGTTGCTGGGCAGGGTGCAGACATCGCACATGTACATCGACATCGGGTCGGCCTTGGCCCCCAGGGGGAAGGCCACCGACGGCGATGTCGGTGACAGCAGCAGGTCGTGGTCGGCGTAGGCGGCGGCGAACTCCCGGCGAACCAGGGTGCGGACCTTCTGGGCCTTGCCGTAGAACGCCTCGTAGTAGCCCGCCGACAGGGCGAACGTGCCGAGCATGATGCGGGCCTTCACCTCGTCACCGAATCCGGCCGAGCGGGTACGGATCATCATCTCCGCCGTGTCGGGGCCGTCGACCCGGAGGCCGTAGCGGACCCCGTCGAAACGGGCCAGGTTGGACGAGGCCTCGGCCGGGGCTATCAGGTAGTAGGCGGTCAGGCCGTAGAGAGTGGCCGGCACCGAGACCTCGTCGACCACCGCTCCGGCCGCCGTCAGGGCCTCGGCGGCCTGGTGGACCCGGGCCGACACGTCGGGGTCGATCCCCTCCATCAGCTCCGTGACCAGCCCGATCCTCATACCCTCCACCCCCTGGTCCAGGTGGGAGGAGATGTCGGGGGAGGGCCGGGGTATCGACGTGGAGTCCATCGGATCGTGTCCGGCGATCACCTCGAGCATCAGGGCGGCGTCGGCGACGGATGTGGCGAACGGCCCGATCTGGTCCAACGACGAGGCGAAGGCCACCAGGCCGTAGCGCGAAACCAGTCCGTAGGTGGGTTTCACACCGACCACACCGCACAGGGCCGCCGGCTGACGGATGGAGCCCCCGGTGTCGCTGCCGAGGGCCAGGGACGAGAACCCCGCCGCCACCGCGGCGGCGCTGCCACCGGAGGAACCCCCCGGTACCCGGGTGGTGTCGTGGGGGTTGAGGGTGGGACCGAACGCCGAGTGCTCCGTGGAGGAACCCATGGCGAACTCGTCGAGATTGGTCTTGCCGATCACCACCGCTCCGGCCTCCACCGCCCGGGTGACGACGGTGGCGTCGTAGGGCGGCTTCCAGTCGTCGAGAATCCGCGAGGAACAGGTGGTGGGCACCCCGTGGGTGCACATGTTGTCCTTCAGCGCCAGCGGCACCCCGGCCAGGGGACCCGGGTCCCGTCCCGAGGCGACGGCGTCGTCGACGGCGGCGGCGGCCCGGCGGGCCTGCTCGACCATGACCAGGTTGAAGGCGTGGATCTCGTCCTCCCGGGCGGAGATGGCCTCGAGATGACCCTCGAGGACGTCCACGGCGGACCACTCACCGGAACGGACCTTGGCGGCTATCTCCACCGCGCTCATGGTTCCACCCCCAGGATCGGCGGAACCCGGAACCGGTTCTCCTGGGCCGCTGGGGCCTCGGCCAGGACCTCGTCTCGGTCGAGGGTGGGTCCGACCCGGTCGGGCCTCATCACGTTCTCGAGATGGACGGGATGCGAGGTGGGGGGTACGTCGGCCAGGTCGAGGGCCTCGACGTCGGCGGCGTGCTCCAGGATGGCGCCGAGGTGCCCGGTGAAGTGGGCGACCTCCTCCGGCGAGAGCCGCAGGCGGGCCAGCACCGCCACGTGTTCGACCTCCTCGGGGGTGATCGCCGTCATCGGCCGGCCTCGGCGAGACGGGCGACGAACTCCACGGACTTCTCCTCGATCAGGGGGGCGTCGTGGTCCTGGGTGGCCACGTGGTAGCTGTTCGGCAGGGTCACCCGCTCGACGGGACCGGAGACCGACTCGGCCAGGAAGTCGCTGTCGCCGGGATCGACCACGTGGTCCTGGGGGCTGTTGAACAGGATCAGTGGAACCTCGATCTCCCCCAGACGGTGGCTCAGGTCGTCGGCGGCCTGCATCAGGCTGAGGAGGGGTCGCAGGGGTGTCTCGGCGTAGGCGATCTCCTCCACCCCCTCCTTGGCGATGTCGCTGGCGATCCCGTCCATGAGTTCCTTGCCCGCCGCCACCTCGGCCTCGATGATCGCCAGCATGTCGGGGTTGGTGCGGGTGGCGGGGTTGACACAGATGATCCCGGCGATCTCGGGATGGTGCAGGGCCAGCCACAGGGTGAGGCTGCCGCCCATGGACAGCCCGGCCACGAACACGCGGTCGACCCGGGCCGCCAGTTCGCGGTAGGCGTCCTCGACGGCTGCGGTCCAGTCGGCCCAGGTCTTGTCGACCATGTCGGCGACCTTGGTGCCGTGCCCGGGCAGCCGGGGGGCCTCGACGGTGTGACCGGCGGCGGCGAAGGCCTCCGCCAGCGACCTCATGGACCCCACGCTCCCGGTGAAGCCGTGGATCACCAGAACACCGGTGGAGTCCCCCGCGGCGGAATAGGGCTCGGCACCGGGGATGATCTCTGGAGCTGTGTCGGACATCTGCTGGTCTCCTCGGGGTCAGGGATAGGGGTCGTCGGGACCGAAGGGTTCTTCCCACCAGTCCTCGGGTGTGGCCTCGGTCGCGCCTTCGGGAACGGGGTAGATGCAGTCCACCGGACAGGGTTCCACACACTTGCCGCACCCCGAGCACAATTCGGGGATGATGATGACATCGATGCCGTGGTTGAAGATGGCGCCGAAGCCGGGAGGACAGTGGCGGATGCAGGTGTCACAGTTGATGCACTCGCTCATGTCGATGTAGAGGGGCGGCTTCTTCCACCGTGGGTTCCGCTCCCTGGCCTCGACCCGGGCCCGTCTCAGCTCCTGAGCTCTTCCAGCCACGAGATGGCAGGCTACCGCCTGCCCCGGAGACTCCGATCACTGCCCCGCCGTCCCGAGGAGGACCCTTCCATGACCCACCGGTTTCTCTCCGACGAGTGGAGGACCCTTCCATGACCCACCGGTTTCTCTCCGACGAGTGGAGGACCATTCCATGACCCACCGGTTTCTCTCCGACGAGTGGATCGACGCCGTGCTGTCCCTCCAGGAGGAGTACCGCGACCTGGTGACCCCTACCGAGCACAGCATCACGATGAACCAACTCATCGAGGACACCCCCTTCGGGGACGAGCCGGTGAGGATGCACCTGGACTCCCGATCCGGACTCACCCGCTTCGGCAAGGGCCATCTCCCCGAGGCCGACGTGACCATCACCACCGACTACGAGACGGCCATGGCCCTGTTCGTGGAGGGTGATCCCCAGGCCGCCATGCAGGCCTTCATGAGCGGCCGGATAGCGGTGGAGGGCGACATCGCCAAGATGATGGCCATGCAGATCGCCAACGCCGAGCCCACCGAGATCCAACAGGAGGTGGCCCGGCGGCTGAGGGAGATGACCGAGCTCTGACCGCTCTGACCGACGGGCCGGTCACCGGCGTCGGGGCGGATTCTCACTTCAAGATGGTTTGAAGTGTTGCCCGTTGGTGTTACCCTCGGGTCCATGAACACTTCAGCCGTTCTTGAATCAACATCTGTTGAAGCGACAGCGTGCGGTTCCACCGGATCCGGACTCGAATCACGGGCCGAGGTGTTCAAGGCCCTGGCCGACCCCATCCGGCTGCGAATCCTCGAGCTGCTCTCACCGGAGATCCGCTGCAA
>DRKF01000174.1 GCA_011051915.1 Acidimicrobiales bacterium
AGACACTGCGGCCGTGACCCGCCGGGTCGAGGCCCTTCCCTGGGTGGCCGACGCCAACGTGTCGAGGTCCTGGACGGGTTCGGTGGTCATAGAGGTCACCGAGAGGCAGCCCGCCGCCGCTGCTCTGGCCGCTCCCGACGTGTGGGTTCTGGTCGATTCGGAGGGTCGTGTCCTCACCGGCGCGGTGGAGGTTCCCCCGGGGCTGCCCCGAATAACCGGGGTACTGTCCGCCGGTGCCCCGGGCACCTCACTGGCCGCCGACAGCGGCCCCCTGCTGGAGGTGGCGGCCCTGGCTCCCGCCGTGCTGCGCCCCCGGATCCAGGGCCTCTACCTGGAGTCCGACGGCGAGATCTGGATGGCCCTCGACACGGGGGAACGGGTGCTCCTCGGGCCCGACAGCGATCTGGCGTTCAAGGTCATGGCCGCGGCCACCATGGTCCAGAGGCTGGACGTGGAGGGTCGTTCGGGGTGGGAACTCGACGTCACCGTGCCCTCGCTGCCGGTGGTCAGGGACCTGCGGGAGCGGTACCGGACAGCGGTGGAACCCGCAGAGGACACCGCCGCGACCGACCGAGGGTCCTTGTCAGAGGGTCAAGCTGTCGGTACCGTCGACCCCTAGCACATCTTCGTTTCAACCGTCAACCATTGGTTGAGAGTTTTCGGGTCCCGTCGGGGCCCCAGGGAGGCCCCAGTGGCAGCACCTCAGAACTATCTGGCAGTCATCAAGGTCGTCGGCGTGGGTGGAGCCGGTTGCAACGCCGTCAACCGCATGATCGATGCCGGACTCAAGGGCGTGGAGTTCATCGCGGTGAACACCGACGCCCAGGCGTTGCTGATGAGCGATGCCGACATCAAGCTCGACATCGGCCGGGAGCTGACCCGCGGCCTGGGGGCCGGCAGCGACCCCGAGATCGGGGCCAAGGCCGCCGAGGAGCACCGTGAGGAGATCTCCGAGGTGCTCATGGGCTCCGACATGGTCTTCATCACCGCCGGTGAGGGGGGAGGCACCGGAACCGGCGCTGCCCCGGTCATCGCCGATGTGGCCCGGGACGTCGGTGCCCTCACCATCGGGGTCGTGACCCGTCCGTTCATGTTCGAGGGACGCCGTCGCTCGGTGCAGGCCGATCAGGGCATCAGCAAGCTCAAGGAGGAGGTCGACACCCAGATCGTCATACCGAACGATCGCCTCCTCACCGTGGCCAACGAGTCCACGTCGATGGTCGACGCCTTCAAGATGGCCGACGATGTGCTCCTCCAGGGTGTGCAGGGCATCACGACTCTCATCACGACACCCGGTCTGATCAACACCGACTTCGCCGATGTCCGGATGGTCATGGCCAACGCCGGATCGGCCCTCATGGGTATCGGTCGGGCCCAGGGCGATTCCAGGGCGGCCAACGCCGCTCGCCAGGCCATTTCGAGCCCCCTTCTGGAGGCCTCCATAGAGGGGGCCCGCGGCATCCTGCTCAACATCACCGGCGGGTCCGACATGGGTCTGTTCGAGGTGAACGAGGCGGCCGCCGTGGTCCACGACGTGGCCCACCCCGACGCCAACATCATCTTCGGTGCGGTGGTAGACGACTCCATCGGTGCCGAGCTGAAGGTGACGGTCATCGCCGCCGGGTTCGACCGGTGGGAGGAGGGGACGACCCCGCGTGCCGCGGGCGACACCACCTCCGACCGTGGCCGCCGTACCCGTCCGGCCGTGGACGTGTTCGCCACCGAGGACGAGGAACCCACCACCGGCGACGACGAGTTCGAGGTTCCCTCGTTCCTGAAGTGAGGCGGCCAGGGCCGGGTTCCCTCGTTCCTGAAGTGAGGCGGCGAGTTCGAGGCTCCCTCCTTCCCGAGGCGAACGGGCGGTGATCGTCCTGGAGAGGACACTGGCGTCCCGTACCCGGGCCCGGATTCGCTTCACCGACCGCAGCTCGGGTGACCTCCACCCCGAGTCCGAGGGCGTGGCCGAGCGCCGCGCCGCGGTCGACCCCCGACCGTGGACCTGGGTTCACCAGGTCCACGGGAGCGAGGTCGTCGAGGTGGCTCGACCCGGGGAGGGCGCCGGCCGTACCGGTGACGCCATCGTGACCCGTTGCCGGGGTGCGGTACTGGCGGTCCAGGGTGCCGACTGTGCCCCGGTGGTCTTCTACAGCCCCGAGGGGGTGGTCGGGGTCGCCCACGCCGGTTGGCGGGGGATCGAGGCCGGGGTGCTGTCGAGCACGGTTTCGGCGATGAGGGGCCTGGGAGCCGTCGAGATCGCCGCTGTGGTCGGACCTCACATAGGTCCGGAACGCTATGAGTTCGGCGAGGCGGATCTACGCCGGCTGCACGGGGTGCTGGGATTCGACGTCGCCACACTGGATCGGGAAGGGCGACCGGCCCTCGACGTGTCCCGGGCCATAGCGGGGGTGCTTCACGGTCTGGGTGTCCGACTCGACCACGACGTCGATCGCTGTACGGCCACCTCGGAGCGGTACTGGTCCCATCGGGCGTCGGGGGACCGGTGTCGCCAGGTGGGCCTGGTGGTGTTGGAGGGCCGAGCCGCCGGGTAGGCCCGGTTTCAGCGGTGTCCCGCGGCGGATCTCGGGGGAGCGGCGAGGGGGTATCGTCGGCGACGGACCCCGTTCGGGTTCTCTTCAGGCGTCGAGTCCGGGGGAGGGTCCGGGTCCCACCGAGGCAACGGAGGTTCTTCGCCAGTGGCATCAGAGTCCGAACCGCCGTCGGGCGGGCCGATCCGGGTGGCCGACGTGGCGCCACGACTCGAGGTCCTCCGGGAGAGGATCGCCGCCGCCGGTCGCGATCCCGACGACCTGACCATCATGGCGGTGACCAAGGCCTTCGGCCCCGATGCCGCCGAGGCGGCCCTGGCGCTGGGGTTGAACACACTGGGGGAGAACTACGTCCAGGAGATGGTGGCCAAGCTGACCCAGGTGAGGGTTCCCGAGGGGGTGCGGCCCGAATGGCATTTCATAGGCCGTCTGCAGCGCAACAAGGTGAGGCTTCTGGTCGGGCTGGTGGACGTGATCGAGACCCTGGACCGGCCGTCGCTGGCCCGGGAGATAGCCCGGCGGATGCCTTCCCAGAGGGTCTTCGTGCAGGTCAACATCAGCGAAGAGCCCCAGAAGGGCGGTTGCGCCGTGGGGGACACCGCGACGCTGGTGAACGAGGCCCGGGATCTGGGCCTGAACGTCGAGGGTCTGATGGGGGTCGCCGCGGCCGGTGACCTCGACCGGGCCCGCTCCCAGTTCCGGACCCTGCGCCGCCTGGCCGACGAACTCGAGCTTCGGGAGCGCTCGATGGGCATGACCGCCGACCTGGAGGCGGCCCTGGCGGAGGGCTCCACGATCATCAGGGTCGGGTCGGCCCTGTTCGGTCCGAGGGCGCCGCGGAGGCGGGACTGACCGGTCCTGGTCGGGTGCCGCTTCCGGGGGCGTGGGTCGCTCCCCGGTTCGGGCCGGGTGTCACTGTTCCCCGTTGTCATTCCGGTACCCTCCTCGGGGAGGAGGTTTCGATGCCGTCAACCTGGCACAAGGTCATGAGCTATCTCGGTCTGACCGTCGACGACGAGTACGACGATCATGTCGAGTACGACGACTACGACGACGTCGAGCCCACCCACCACTCCGCTCCCATGGGCCGTGGGGTCCACCCCGACACCCACCGTCCGGCGCCGCAACCCGGAGGGCCGGTTCTCACTCCCGTACCGGGCTCGGGAAGTCCCGTCGCCCCGGCCACGGGGGAGCAGGGGGTGGTGCGCACGGTGTCCCGGGAGGTGGCCGAGAAGGCCGGGGCCCGGATGTCGGCCGGTCCCGCCACTCGTAGCACTTCGGTTCGTACCGTCGCCGTCAGTCCCTCCCGGCCGCACATCGTGGCTCCCGAGTCCTTCGACGACGCCCAACAGGTCGCCGACCGGTTCAAGGCCGAGCAGCCGGTGATCCTCAACCTCCAGGAGGTGGATCGGGACCTCCAGAGAAGACTCATCGATTTCGCCTCCGGCCTGTCCTACGGCCTGGGTGGCCGAATGGCCCGGGTGGCCGCCGGTGTCTACCTCCTCACCCCGGCCAACGTGGAGGTGTCCGATGAGGAGAAACGCAAGCTTCAGGAGCGCGGTCTCCACAGCTGAGACCCACACCTCTCGATGACGAGCATCATCTGCACCCTCCTGACCCTGTACCTGGTGGCCATCTTCGGCCGGATCCTTCTCTCGTGGTTCCCCGTCACCCATGACAGCCCGCTGGTCCCGGTACGGCGGTTCCTGCTGAACATCACCGAGCCGGTGATGGGCCCCCTGCGAAGGGCCCTGCCTCCCCTGAGGGTCGGGGGGATGGCCCTCGACCTATCCCCGATTCTGATAATCATCGCCATCCAGGTGATCCGGGGCAGCATCCTCAACTGCGGCTGAGAGCCCGCAGGCGGCGCCCGGCGGTCCGGTGAGCGAGCCCCCGGAAACTCTGCCATTCCATCCCGGGAACGTTGTTGCTACTCTCGGTGGTCATGGAATTGACGCCACAGCTTCTCGAGACCCAGCAGTTTCCCGAGAAATGGCGGGGCTACGACCAGGACGCCGTTGACGACTTCCTCGAGCGGGTCGGCGTGGCGGTCGCCGAGCTGCAGGAGAGGTTGCGTTCGGCCAACGCCCGTCTGGAGGCCCTGGAGGCGTCCCGGGGAGCGGCGGAGACTCCCGCTGCCGGCGCCCCCGCCGGGCTCACCGCCGAGGAGGAGGCCCAGCAGGTGGGGCGGGCCCTGATACTGGCCCAGCAGGCGGCCGACACCGCCCTGGAGGAGGCCCGGGCCGAGGCGGCTCGACTGGTCGCCGACGCCGAGTCCCAGGCTCGCGCCCTCACCGCCGAGGCGGCGGGCGAGAGCGAGCAGGTGCGCAACAGCGCCAGGGCCGAGGCCGACCGTATCCTCGCCGATGCCCGGGCCGAGGCCGAGCAGACGGTCACCGTGGCCATGGAGAAGGCCGCGGCAGCCGAGGCCCGCCTCGCCGATGCCGATTCCCACCTGGCGGCTCTCGAGGCCGAGATCCTGGCCGGGGCCCGGGCCGAGGCCGAGAGACTCACCAACGAAGCCCGTGATGCCGCGGCGGTGGAGAGGCACCGGGCCACGATCAAGGCCGAGAAGGCGGCCTCGGCGGTCAAGGAGGCCAATCGGGCCGAGATCGCCGAACTGGAGCGGGCCGTGGCCGAGCTCCGGAAGCGTCGAGCCTCTCTGGTGCAGGATCTGGAGTCCCGCACCCGCGAGTTGGGCGGGATATCGGAGGCCATCGGCGACCTGCTGGGCAGGATGAGCCTGGTCACGACGGTGGTCGAGGAGGACGCCGAGCCCTCGGACAGTCTCGGTGGCGACGTGTCCACTGCCGGTCCCCTCTCAGCGGAGGCTGTCTCCGAGGCGATCGACGAGCACTCCGCCGCTGCCACCGATGAGGAAGCGGACGCGGGCACCGGCCCGGCAGGAGAGTCCGACCGGACCCCTTCTGCGGACGCGACGGCCGAAGAGGAGACCCCTGCCGGCCCCGGGTCCGCCGAGACCGGGACCGATTCCGCAGAGCGGGAGGACGGCGAGCAGGAAGCGGACTCCGACGTCGTCATCGATCTGACCGGTAGCCAGCCGAGGGTCAGCGGAACCGGGGCACCCGCCGGCGGCGAAGCCGACGATACCCCTGAGGACGCACCCGAGGGCCTGCCCCGATGGGCTCTGGTGGGCGACGCCGACCAGAGCGGACATCCGAGCCGGACGGCGAACCTCCAGGTGGTGGCCGACAACACCGAAGCCCCCGCCACCGTCTCGGCCACCGCCGTGGCCACCGAGGCCTCCACGAACTCCCCGGCGGAGAGCTCACACCTGACCATCGCCCGCGACCCCGGCACCGTCACGGATCACGAGGCCCCGGCCCCATCCGCGCCGGTGGGCGAGGTGTCGGTGGCCCCGGTCGGCGACACGGAGATCGAGGTCCCGACCACCGCGGAGATGGTGACCGAGGTCGTGGAGGAGGAGTCGATCACCCTCGAGGTCCTGGACCCGCCATCGCCCAAGCCGGCCACCCCACCGGTCGCCGCTTCGCCGGATGATTCATCGGAGGCGGAGGCCTTCTGGAATGAACCGACCCGGGCCGAGCCTCAGGTGACCGAGGAAGCCCCCACGGAAACCACCGAGGGAATCCTCGAGGATCCCTTCCTGGCGGCGCTCAAGGGCCCCGAGAGCGTGGAGTTCGACGGCCGCGGCCGTCCCGGGCCCGACCGTCCCGGCCGCAGGCGCCGTCGGCGTCGGTGAGCGACACCACCGGCGACGAATCCGGTCGACTTCCTCCCGAGGCCCGAGGCGCGGCCCCGGCGCGGAACCGTCTGAGGGGTCGCCGGGTTCTCGTCGTCGGCGCCGGCACACGGCCCTCTTCCGAACCCGACGCTCCCGTGGGCAACGGCAGGGCCATCTCCCTGCTGGCGGCCCGTGAGGGAGCGGTCGTGGCCTGTGCGGACATGTCCGCCGAGGCCGCCGGGGTAACCGCCGAACTGATCGGGGCGGAGGGTGGCCGGGCCCAACCCATCGAGGCCGACGTCTCCGATCCCGAGCAGTGTCGCCGGGTGGTGGCCGATGCTGTCGACGCCATGGGCGGGCTGGACGGTCTCGTCCTCAATGTCGGCATCGCCCTGGGCCGGGGTCTCGACGGCACCGGCGTCGAGGAGTGGGACACCACCCTGGACGTCAATCTGAGGGCCCATTTCCTGGTCTGTGCCGCCGCGGTACCGGTGATGCCGGCCGGTTCCTCGATAGTGCTGATGAGTTCCATCGCCGGCATCAAGCCCGGTAGCCGGATGCCCGCCTACGACGTCTCCAAGGCGGGGTTGATCGGACTCACCCGCACGATCGGCCTCGACACCGCCCGATCCGGAATCCGGGTGAACGTGGTGCTCCCCGGTTTGATCGACACCCCTCTCGGCCGGGAGGCCGGCCGGGGCCGGCCGTCGCGGGCCCGTACACCGGTTCCCCTGGGCCGCCAGGGGACGGCGTGGGAGATCGCCTACGCCACGGTGTTCCTGCTCTCCGACGAGGCCTCATATGTGACCGGTCAGAGCCTGGTGGTCGACGGGGGACTCACGGCCCTGCGCTGAGAGGCGGGTCGCCGACCGCGGGTCCGAGGCCCTGGGCTGAGAGGCTGGTTGTCAGTGGCGGGTCCGCGACCCTGGGCTGAGAGGCTGGTTGTCAGTGGCGGGTCCGCGACCCGGCGATGGGGTCTCGGCGGGTGCGGTTCCGCCGGCCGGATCCGGCGTCAGGAGACCTGGGAGTCAACGGCCACGCCTATGCCGATGACGGCGCTGTGGCCCTCGAACTCGACCTCTCTCACGTGGGGTAGATCGGCACCGGGAGAGGATCCGTCGGCGAGGACCTCGATCTCATCGGCCAGGACCGCCTCGGCGATCGCCGGCCGGTGATCCTCGACGGCCGAGGCCAGCTCGGGATCGGTGGTGACCGCCAGGCGGATGCGGTCGGTGACATCGAGGCCCGATTCGCGCCGGAGTACCTGGACGTGGCGGATGAGATCGCGGGCCAGTCCCTCCGCCGCCAGGTCCGGTGTCACCTCGGTATCGAGACTCACGACGATGTCGTGGTCCCGCAGCGCGGCGACGGCGCCGTCCCCCGTCGGAACCAGGCGCAGCTCGTACTCCCCGGGTTGCAGGGTCTGCCCGGCGATGCTGATCGTGCCGTCCTCGAGACGTTGCCACTGGCCCGAGCGGGCGGCCGCCATCACCTGCTTCATGGCCGGGCCGAGGCGGGGGCCGAGCACCCGGCCGTCGGGCTTGAGGGAGAACTCGCCGTAGGCGGAGAGGTCCTCGGCGAAGTCGACCTCCTTGACGTTGACCTCCTCGGCGATCAGATCGGCCAGGCCGGCCAGACTTCCCGAAGTGGGTCCGACCACCGTGAGCCTGCGGAGAGGCAGACGGGTACGCAGGCCCCGTTCCTCCCGGAGCGACAGCGCGGTCGAGACCACGTCGCGCACCGTGTCCATCAGGTCGACCAGATCCCGATCGGCGGGAAGAGCCGATGGGTCGGGCCAGTCACCCAGGTGGACGCTCTCCCCACCGGTCAGCGCCGTGTGGATCTCCTCGGAGATCAACGGGAGCAGGGGGGCGGTGATCTCGGTGAGGGTGGTGAGCACGGTGTAGAGGGTGTCGTAGGCGTCGGCCTTGTCGCCCCGGTCCTGCTCGATCGGGGCCCAGAACCTCTCCCGACTCCGCCTGATGTACCAGTTGTTGAGGGCGTCGAGGAAGGTCGTGACCTCCTGACAGGCCCCGGCCAGGTCGTACTCGTCCATCCGTTCGGTGACGTCCTCCACCAGGACTCTGGTCTTGGCCAGGATGTAGCGGTCGATCAGGGCGGGCGAAGCCTCCTGCGCCACCCGCCGCCGGGCCCGGTAGCCGTCGATGTTGGCGTAGAGGGTGAAGAAGTGGAAAGCACTCCAGATGGGATTGAGGACCAGTCGCACGACCTCGCCGATGGAGCTTCCGCTGCGGTCGATCCGCAGGTCCAGGCCCCGAAGGATGGGCGACGACACCAGGAACCATCTCAGGGCGTCCGAGCCGCGGGTCTCGAACATCTCCTCGGGATCGGGGTAGTTCTTGAGACGCTTGGAGAGCTTGCGACCATCGGCATCCAGAACCACGCCGTGGCTGATGGCGGTCCTGAACGCCGGGCGGTCGAACAGCGCCGTGGACAGGACATGGAGGGTGTAGAACCAGCCGCGGGTCTGGGCGATGTACTCGACTATGAAGTCGGCGGGATGGGTGGCCTCGAACCGGTCGGAGTTCTCGAAGGGGTAGTGGAGCTGGGCGAAGGGCATCGAGCCGGACTCGAACCAGCAGTCCAGTACCTCGGGGACCCGGCGCATCATCGACCGTCCGGTCGGGTCGTCGGGGTTGGGGCGCACGAGCTCGTCGATCGCCGGACGATGCAGATCGGTGGGCCGGACCCCGAAATCGCGTTCGATCTCATCGAGGCTGCCGTACACATCGATGCGCGGGTGCTCGGGGTCGTCGCTGCGCCAGACGGGTATGGGCGCCCCCCAGAAGCGGTTGCGGCTGATCGACCAGTCGCGGACCCCCTCCAGCCAGTGGCCGAACGCCCCCTCCCGTATGTGGGAGGGGATCCAGTTGATCTCCTCGTTCAGCTCGAGCATCCGGTCGCGGAGTTCGGTGGTCCTCACGTACCACGATGACATCGCCCGGTAGATGATCGGCTCGTCGGTCCGCCAGCAGTGGGGATAGTTGTGGGTGTAGCTGTCGTGGCGGACGAGGACACCACGGTCCTTCAGATGACGGATGATCGACTGGTTGGTGTCGAGCACCAGCTGACCCTCCCAGTCGGGGACCTCGGAGGTGAACCGGCCCTTCTCGTCGACGGGTACCACGACGGGTATCCCCGCCTTCTGGCACGTGACCTGGTCCTCCTCACCGAAGCCGGGGGCCATGTGGACTATGCCGGTGCCCTCGCCGGTCTCCACGAAGTCGGCCCCGAGTACGACGAATGCGTTCGGCGTGTCGGCGAAATAGGGGAACAGGGGCCGGTAGCGACGTCCGACGAGATCCCGGCCCTTGATCTCGGACACGACCCGGCCGGCCCCGAGCTGGGGTTCGTAGCGTTCGAGGGCCTCCCGTCCGATCACGTAGAAGTCGCCGTCGAGTTCCACGACGGAGTAGTCGAGGTCGGGCCCCACCGCCGTGGCGAGGTTGGAAGGCAGGGTCCACGGGGTGGTGGTCCAGATGAGAAGACGCATGGGGCCGGGATCGCCGGCGACGGGCTCCAGTTCCAGGGCCACGGTGACCGCGGGGTCCTGGCGGGGCCGGGTGGCGTCGTCGAGACGGATCTCGTGGTTGGACAACGGGGTCTCCGCCGCCCACGAGTAGGGGAGCACCCGGTAGTCCTCGTAGACGAGGCCCTGGTCCCACAGCCGTTTGAACGCCCACATGACGCTCTCCATGAACGGCAGGTCCATGGTCTTGTAGTCGTCGGCGAAGTCGACCCACCGGGCCTGGCGGGTCACGTACCACTCCCAGTCCGCGGCGTACTTCATCACCGATGTCCGGCAGGCGTTGTTGAAGTTCTCTATTCCGAAGTCCTCGATGGCGGAGTGGCCCGAGACCCCGAGTTCCTTCTCGGTCTCCATCTCCGCCGGCAGACCGTGGCAGTCCCAGCCGAATCGACGTTCGACCCGATAGCCGCGCATGGTCTTGTAGCGGGGCACCACGTCCTTGACGTACCCGGTGAGGATGTGGCCGTAGTGGGGGAGACCGTTGGCGAAAGGAGGTCCGTCGTAGAAGACGAACTCGCGGCCTCCACTGTCCCGCCCCGGTCGCCGGGCGATGGATTCCTCGAAGGTGTGCTCGGCGGCCCAGCGGTCGAGAATACGCTTCTCGATGGCCGGAAAATCGGCTCGGGCCGGAACTTCGGGATAGGGGGCCTCGGAATGGTCGCTCATGGGGTTCCTGGGTGGGGAGATCGACGCATCAGCGTACCGGTTGCCCGCACTGGTGGAGCATCCGATTGCGGGCCGCCGCGCCGGTCGACTGCTCGGGGTCGGGGACCCCGGTCCGCGCCGGACCGGTTCGGATCTGGGAGGCTGAGGCTGTGAGCACCGGGAACCGTGAGGGCGTCGAAGCCATTCGACTGACACCTTCGGGGTCGGGCACGCTGATAAGGGTTTCGGCCCGACCCGGGGCCCGGAAGTCCGCGG
>DRKF01000175.1 GCA_011051915.1 Acidimicrobiales bacterium
GACCTTCCCGGTGGGCCCGGCGTCCGGATCGACACCCACGCCTATGACGGCTACTCCGTCCATCCTGGGTTCGATTCTCTCCTGATGAAGGTGGTGGTCGCGAGCCCCGGCACCGATTTCTCCGCCGCCGTGCGGCGGCTCCGGCGGGCTCTGGCCGCAGTTCGTGTCGACGGAGTGGAGACGAACACAGCCGTGCAGACCGCACTGGCCGACCGGCCCGAGATCGAGTCGGGAGTCTTCACCACGACCTTCGTTCCCGACCACACGGGCGAACTGGCGACAGCTCCGGCCGGGAGCAGCCATGAGGAGGTTTCGGAGTCCGGGGCCGGGCCGGGACTGGCCGGCGCGGAACTGACCAGCGACGATCCTCTAGCCGTTCTGGACTACGGGCGCTCCGCTGCCGTGGACGAAGGAGAGTTTCACGAGGGGCCTGAGGAGCCACCCGACGGCTCGGAGACGGTGCCGGCACCACTACAGGGAACGATCGTCGCCGTGCTGGTCGAAGTGGGGGACGAGGTGGCTGTCGGCCGGGAGCTCGTGGTGATGGAAGCCATGAAGATGCAGCACGCCGTGACGGCTCCCATCTCGGGTGTCGTCACCGGGGTCACCGTCCAGGAGGGCCAGGCGGTCATGGGCGGCCACACCCTGCTCACGATGGCGCCTGGCGATGTGGAGGCGGGGGAGGTCGAGGGGGCAGAGGCGGTCGACCCCAACTACATCCGCCCGGATCTCCACGAGGTGATCCGCAGGCACGGCATGGGTCTCGACGAGGCCCGTCCCGAGGCGGTGGAGAGACGTCACGCCAAGGGTCACCGCACGGCCCGGGAGAACCTGGCCGACATATGCGATGAGGGAACGTTCGTCGAGTACGCGCCCCTGGTGGTAGCGGCCCAGCGCAAGCGACGCAGTCTCGAGGAGCTGATCGTCCGCACCCCCGCCGACGGCATGATCGCCGGAATAGGCGAGATCAACGGCGAGCTCTTCGAACCCGACCGGTCCCGAGCGGTGATCGTGCTCTACGACTACACCGTGCTGGCCGGCACCCAGGGACACGAGAACCATCGCAAGAAGGACCGCATCTTCTCCCTGGCCGACCAGCGGGGCCTCCCGGTGGTGCTGTTCGCCGAGGGGGGTGGGGGCCGACCGGGAGACACTGACGGCGTGGGCATCGCCGGGCTGGACGGTCCGGCCTTCCACCTGTTCGCCAGGCTGAGTGGGAGGGTTCCCCTGGTGGGCATCACCACCGGCTTCTGTTTCGCCGGGAACGCCGCCCTGCTGGGCTGCTGCGACGTGATCATCGCCACCGACGGATCCAACATCGGCATGGGCGGCCCGGCGATGATCGAGGGCGGCGGCCTGGGGGTGTTCCGGCCCGAGGAGGTCGGTCCCATGTCCGACCAGGTTCCCAACGGCGTGGTCGACATCGCGGTGGCCGACGAGGCCGAGGCCGTGGAGGTGGCCCGCAGGTACCTGAGCTACTTCCAGGGTCCGTTGGTCGACTGGGAGGCCCCCGATCAGCGGCTGCTGCGTCAGGTGGTTCCCGAGGACCGTCTCCGGGCCTACGACATCCACGCCGTGATCGAGGGTCTGGCCGATGTCGGCTCGATTCTGGAGCTGCGCCCGACCTTCGGCCCGGGAATGGTCACGTGCCTGATCCGGATCGAGGGCCGCCCCATGGGGGTCATGGCCAACAACCCTAAGTATCTGGCGGGAGCCATCGACAGTGACGGGGCAGACAAGGCCAGCCGGTTCATGGCCCTGTGTGACGCCTTCGACCTGCCGATTCTGTCGCTGTGTGACACTCCCGGGATCATGGTCGGTCCCGAGGTGGAGCGAACCGCCCTGGTTCGCCACGCCTCCCGCATGTTCGTGACCGGGGCCGGCATCGGGGTGCCCTTCATGACGATCGTGACCCGCAAGGGCTACGGACTGGGCGCCATGGCCATGGCCGGGGGCGGGTTCCGCACCCCGCTGTTCACCGTGGCCTGGCCCACCGGCGAATTCGGAGGCATGGGCCTGGAGGGGGCCGTGAAGCTGGGTTACCGCCGGGATCTGGAAGCCGTAGCGGACCCGGCGGAGCGCCGTGCCCTCTACGAGGAGATGGTCCAGCGGATGTACGACCACGGCAAGGCTCTCAGCGCCGCCACCCACTTCGAGATCGACGATGTCATCGACCCCGCCGACTCCAGACGCTGGATCCTCTCCGCCCTCACACCACCTCTGCCCGACCGGGATCCTCCCGGCCGGAGGCGACCCTTCGTCGACACCTGGTGACCCGGGCGCGATACTGGGGCCGGGAGGTGGATCCGAAGTGGAGAACGTGCCGGCGGGCGACAGTGGCGATCAGCGAGCTTCCCTCCCGACGTCCGATATCCGGCCGGTGGGCAACCGCCTGAGACTGGTGTTGGGGGCCGCGGGACTGTTCCTCGGGGCCGCTGCGATCATCGCGATCGGGGGTACCGCGAGGACACTGGCGGAGTCGTCGATCACGACCGTCGTCCTGCTCGTGGCGATTCCGGCCCTGGTCGTGGGAGTGGCGCCCGTACCTCGGCCTCGTTGGGTGGTCGAACTCGGCCCGTGCGATCCCCCGGAGGACTGGGTGTCCGCCGGCTCGGGAGGCTCTCGCTGGCTACCGGCCCGGGCCCAGCCATCGGGGTTCCGCTGTCGGCTGTGGCCCTTCGTGGCCACCACACTGACGACCGGTGCCGTGCTGGCGGCGTCGGTGGTGGTGGCGCTCCGACCGGACGAGGCGGTCACCCGCTTCGTGGACATGGTCCGTTCGGCCCTCCCGGCCCTGGCCCTGGGCGTCCTGGCCGCACCGCCGGTGATCGTCGCGGTCGCTGCCTACGGGGTCAGGAGGTCGCGTCGGCGCGATGGTGGCACACCGGTGGCAGTCGCCGAAGGGGCTGAGGAACGGGGTTCTCCGGCAGGCCGCTGGATCTCGAGCCACCTAGATCTGATTGCGGCGGCCGCGTACATGGGCGCTGTCATGGCTCTGGCCGATGTCCTCGACGATCCGCTGTGGCACCTGCTCGGCAGAACGGCGGTTCTCCTGTTTCCGATCCTGGTCGGTCTGGTTCTCGTCCCCCGTACTCGAGATGAGGTTCTTGCCCTGACGGCCAGGATGGTCGGGATAGATCGAGCCGCTCATCCCGAGTGGCCTCGGCGCGAACTCGTGGCCATCCTGCTGCCGGATGTGATGGGAACGCTGATCGTGGGGCTGGTCTCCCGTCCGACTCAGATCGGAGCGGCCCTGATCACCGGAGGGGTGTACCTGGTGGTCCTGGCGTTCCTCGGGATGGCGACGGGGAAGGTCTTTCGTACAGGCTCTCACCCTCGCTAGAGGGCCACCGCGGCCGTTGAGAACGCGACAGCGCGGGACCGGATGAGACTGCAGCCCGACTCACTCAACTCCGGGCCGATTGGGTGGTGGTGACGAGGGAGGGTGGGAGTCCTTCCCCCGGCGAATCCGAACCGTGGGTGGACGCTGAGGCCTGATCGAAACAATTGCCGGATCTATTCCGCCAGCCGCGACAGGAGAGCGACGAGGTCCCGGCGCCGGGCCGCGGTGTCGGGTGGTTCCCGCCGATCGACCGGAGGCTGGGGAGCGATGCGGAACACCCGGGTGAGAACCTCGTTCCACTCGGTCTCGGTGACCTCCACCTCGGTGATGTGACCTCCCTCGTCCAGCTTCAGCCGGTCGTGGAGCAGCGTGACCCGACCGGTGGGCGTGAGGCGGGTGGCGAAACGGGTCTCGGTCCAGTGGAGCCCCGGTGTGTTCTGAAGTCGTTCGGACGCCGGGGCGAAGTGGTCGAGGGAGACGTTCCGCGTGACCGTCCGGAACTGCTGTTGCCACCGACCCTCCCGCAGAGCTTCCAGCACCAGATGCTCTCCGGTTCGGATCACCCGGTGGGGGCGGGGACGGCCGTTGCCGACCGTGGGTTCGCCCTCGGCCCGGGGAACCGGAAGTGGGACGGTGAAGGAGTCACCGAACCCGACATCCACCAGCCAATCCCGGTCCAGATGCACGACAAGGGTGAGGTGATCGGGGGTGGGCGGCTCCTCGTCCCCGAGCAGGACCGACGCGGCCAATCGTTCGACGGTGAACCCCAGCGATTCGAGGAGCAGGGCGAAGGCGGAGTTCAACTCGAAACACCATCCTCCGCGGTGTCCTTCCGTGACCTTGGTGACGGCGATCGGGCCGTCCAGCGGAACGCCCCGCCGGTAGTACACGTCGAGGTTCTCGAAGGGGACCGCGCGCAGGTGGGCGTCCATCAGGGCCCTCAGACCCTCCAGCGAGACCTCAGCGGAAGCGAGCCCGATTCGGTGGAGGTAGGCCTCGGTCATCGGTCCGGTCACACCACATTTCTACCGGCCCGATTCCCCGGCCGGTTTCCCGGTGCGGTTTCATGGGGTCTCAGCTCGCAAGGGGAGAGCCATGGCCGGGACAGCCAACCTGCAGGACCGACTGGGATACCGCCATCCCGTGTTCGCATTCAGCTGGTGGGATCCCGATGTCGCCATCGCCGTGTCCAAGGCCGGGGGAGTTGGCATCTGGGGGTGTACCCGTCGGACCCCCGACGAGATCCACGAGGGAATCTCCCGCATGAGAGCCGAGCTGGGGGATCTCCCCTGGGGCGTGGACCTGGTGATTCCGGCCGGGATGCCCGAGACCGACGACCGGGCCGCCATCGAGGCCGAGCTCCCGGAGGAGCACGTCCACTTCGTCAAGGCACTCAGGGCCAGGTACGGGGTACCCGACGACGGCCAGGCCGGGTTTCGTTCCCGGTTCGTACGCAGTGTGGAGACCGCCGAGGCCCAGCTCGAGGTGGTCATGGCCCATCGCATCCCGATCCTGGCCCTGGGAATCGGCTCCCCGGCCTGGGCCGTGGAGAGGGCCCATGAGCAGGGCTCGCTGATATTCGCACTGGTTGGGCGTCCCCGCCACGCCGAGGCGGCTCTGAGGGCCGGAGCCGACATCCTCGTCGCCCAGGGAGCCGATGCCGGTGGTCACACCGGGACCGTGGGCACGTTCTCACTGGTTCCCCGGATCGTGGACCTGGCCGGCGATATCCCGGTTCTGGCCGCAGGCGGGGTGGCCACCGGCCGTCATCTGGTGGCGGCCCGGGCTCTGGGCGCGATCGGGGTGTGGATGGGCACCGCGTTCCTCGGTTCGGTCGAGGCGGCCCCTTCCACTGCGCTGCTGGACCGCCTGGTTGCGGCCGATGTGGACGACACCGTCGTGAGCCGCTCCGACAGTGGCAAGACCCTGCGCATGGTGCGTTCGGCCTGGAGCGACGAGTGGCAGGCCCCCGGGGCGCCTGAGCCTCTGAAGATGCCCTATCAGGACATCCTCATAGGTGATCTCCTGGGTCAGATCCTGCGTCACGAGGTCGAGCCGTTGGTGCACGAGGCGGCGGGGCAGGGAGTGGCCTGGCTTCAGCCCCGCAGGACGGTGGCGGAGATAATCGACAGTCTCATGGCCGAGGCCGACCGGATCGAA
>DRKF01000176.1 GCA_011051915.1 Acidimicrobiales bacterium
GGGCGACAGTGCCATCGCCATCCGACTGGCCGTGAAGACCGAGCCGGCCGAGCAGTGGCAGACCGCCCGCCTGCTGCGGGCCCGCCTGAAACAGGCCCTCGACGAGGCCGGGATCGAGATCCCCTTCCCCCAACGCACCGTGTGGATGAGGTCGGAGGCCGACCAGGGGGTGCGCCTACTGGCCGACGGGTCCGGAGACTGAGCCCGACCCGTACCCCGCGTCGAGTCGGGACATCTTCTCCATCAGACCGGCCGGGGGCCGGGTGGGACGGCCGGTCTCGTCGCAGATCCCGGCCCTTATCTCCCCCGAGACCAGCAACTCGTCGCCCCTCATGATCCGCTGCACCCAACGGCTGGACGCCCGGCGGATCTCGGCCACCTCGGTCTCCACCGTGACGGTGTCGCCGGCCACCGCCGGGCGACGGAACCTGACCGCTATGTCGGTGACCACGATCTGGTAGCCCATGTCCTGGAGATCCCCCAGACCCAGGTCTATGTCCTCGAGGGCCACGGTCCGGGCCGCCTCCATCCACATCACGTAGACGGCGTGGTTGACGTGGCGGTAGGGGTCGAGTTCCCCGAACCGGACCCTGATCTCGGTGGTGTGGACCATTCCGGCAGCCTACTGCGGGGCCTCCCCGCCGAGCCTCTAGCCTCCCGGGTGTGGATCGCACCGTGGCCGCCATCGACATCGGCACCAACTCCTTCCACCTGCTGGTGGCCAGGGTCGATCCCGAGGGGAGTTTCGAGATCCTGGACCGGGAGAAGGAGGCGGTCCGTCTGGGTTCGGGCGGTGGCGACATGAAGGCCCTGGCGCCCGACGCCATCGACCGCGGGGTCGCCGCCCTGGTCCGCTTCGCCCAGATCGCCTCCCGCTGGGACGCCGAGGTCAGCGCCGTGGCCACCTCGGCGGTACGCGAGGCCTCGAACCGTCAGGTCCTGCTGGACCGGGCTCTGGCCGAGGCCGGGGTCGGGATCGAGGTCATATCCGGTACCGAGGAGGCCCGGCTCATCCACCTGGGCGCTCTCCAGGCCGTCCCCATGTACGACAGGCGGCATCTCGTCGTCGACATCGGGGGCGGTTCCACGGAGTTCATCGTCGGTGAGGGGAGCACCCCCCTGCTGCTGCGCAGCCAGAAGCTGGGTGCCATCCGCCTCACCGACCGGTTCTTCCCCGGGGGCGTGACCAAACGCCGGCGGGTGGCCGAGTGCCGCCACCACGTCAGTGCCTTCATCTCCCCTCTCGTACGCGACATCAGGGCCCTGGGTTTCGACATCGCGGTGGCCAGCTCGGGAACGGCCCAGACCCTGGCCCAGCTCATCGCCGTGCGCCGCGGTGAGCAACCCCGCTCGGTCGCCAACCTGACGTTCACGGCCGCGGAACTGGAGGATGTCACCGACCTCATCGTCGGCCTCAGGACCCCCGAGGACCGTCTGTCGGCTCTGGATCTCGAACCCCGCCGGGCCGACATCATCGCCGCCGGCGCCGTCCTGATGGACCAGATCACCACCGATCTGCACATCTCGGAGTGGCGGATCTCCGAATACGCCCTGCGAACCGGCATCCTCGTCGACCAGGCCCGCCGGCATCACGGCGAGGACACCCTGCACCGGCTCAGCGACATCCGGCGACGCAGTGTCGAGGCCCTGGCCCGCCGCTCGGGGGAGGACCTCCACCACGCCGAGCACATGACCGACCTGGCCCTCGAGCTCTTCGACGCCACCGTCAGGTGGCACGGGCTGGACGAGACCGATCGCGATCTGTTGGAGGCGGCCGGGCTGCTGCACAACATCGGGACCTTCGTCTCCCACAGCGCCCACCACCGCCACAGCTACTACATCATCCGCAACAGCGAGCATCTCACCGGCTTCACCGAGCACGAGCGGGAGCTGGTCGCCCAGATCGCCCGCTACCACCGCAAGAGCGCCCCCAAGGCCAAGCATCCCGAATGGGCCGCCCTCCGGAGGGCCGACCGCGAGAGGGTCAGGGTCATGGCCGGGATCCTCAGGGTGGCGATCGGGCTGGACCGGACGAACCGGGCCGTCGTGAAACGGCTGGACGTCACCATCGACGACTCCGTGCTCCGGATCGGCGCCGTCACCGAGGTCGGGGCCGACGCCTCCCTGGAGCTCTACACCGCCGACCAGAGATCGGAACTGCTGGCCGAGAGTCTCGGTCTGGAGGTGGAGCTGACCCAGGTGGAGGACCCTGACGTCGGGCGCGGCTCACACCCCGCCCTGGGCACCGCCGGCGAACTTGGCGACCAACCGCTCGTACAGTGAGGTCTCGACCGCCCCGGGGATGATGAAACGGTCGGCCATGAGCACCGCGGGAACTCCGGTGACCCCGATACTCACCGCCTCGGCGTGGTCGGCCATGACCTGGGACTCGAACTCGGCGTGGCGCCGGTCGAGGGCCTCGGCGAACCGGTCGGTGTCCACCCCGGCCGCCGCGGCCAGCTCGCCCAGTACCTCCGGATCGGAGATAGTCAGGTTCCGGCGGAAGTAGGCGTCGAACAACTCCCTCCGGAAGTCCCCGGCCCGCTCGGGGTCCACCGCCTCCACCGCCTTGGCCGCCACGGCCGAGGGGATCGAGTGGCTGGGTGGACGGTGCTCTCCCGACCACGGGAACCGGAACACCGCTCCCGGCTCCATGGACGCCGGACGGCCCCACGACGACGTGTACTCGGTGAAGGCGGCCATCGGTCGCTCACGTGGCTCCGAGCGCAGCAGGAAGGCCTTCCATTCCACCGACACCCGATCCCCCAGCTTCTCCCGGAGCTGCCCGAGGCGCACGGCCCCGACATGGCACCAGGGTCAGAGGAAGTCCGACCACACGACCAGGCTCACCGCTGGAACCGACTCCGCTCCCGACATCGTCCCAGTATGGCCCGGTTCCCGCCGATTACCCCTAGCCTCGGCTTCGAGTCGAGCAGGGGGAATACACACCATGAAGGTGAACATCAACGGATCGGGCGTGCTCCTGGCCGCCGATCTCGAGGCCCAGATCGCCCACATGGCCGAGGCGGCCGCCGACGGCTTCGAACGCTACTGGCTGGCCCAGGTCGGGTTGACCGATGCCCTCACCATCTTCGCCGCCGCCGCCGGACGGGTACCCGACATCGAGATGGGCACGGCGGTGATCCCCACCTTCAACCGTCACCCCTCGGCCCTGGCCGCCCAGGCCCTCACGGCCCAGGCCCTCACCGGAGGTCGCATCAACCTCGGGATAGGCCTGTCCCACAAGCCGACCGTCGAGGAGAACTGGGGTATGAGGTTCGAGCGGCCGATCCGCCATCTGATCGACTATCTGGAGATTCTCCAGGCCCTCCTGACCGAGGGCCGGGTCGACTACCACGGTGAGATCTTCACCTGCGTGAGCGAGGCCGCCCGACCGACCGACTCCCCGCCGTCGTTGCTGGTCGCCGCCCTGGGACCCCAGGCGCTCAAGGTCGCCGGTCGTCGTACCGATGGCACGATCCTGTGGATGGTGGGTCCCAACACGATCCGCGAACACGTCGCCCCCACAATCAGGGAGGCGGCCGCCGGGGCGGGCAGGCCCGACCCGCGGATCGTGTGCTCGCTGCCCGTGCTGGTCACCGACGACGCGGCCGCCGCCCGCGAGTTCGCCGACGTCATGCTGGAGAACTACGGGACCCTGCCCTCCTACCGGGCGATGCTGGACCGGGAGGGAGCCCAGGGGCCCGGCGACGTCTGTGTGTTCGGCACCGAGGAGGAGGTCCTCGACCATCTGGGACGAATCGCCGAGGCGGGAGCCACGGAGTTCACCGCCGTCGAGTTCGGTATCGATCCCGAGGCCGTGTCCCGTACCCGAGAGGTGCTCAAGGCCTACAACGCCTGACTGTGAAGATCAGCGCCGGCCCTGCGGACCGGGGCCCGACGGGCCGCCACCACGAATCCCGTCACCAGGACCGCGGCCACGACGGCCGTGGGAGGCACGGTCTCATCGAGCAGCAGAGCGGCCCAGCCCAGGGTGAGGACCGGCTGGAGAAGCTGGATCTGGCTGACCCGGGCCACACCGCCCCGACCGAGGCCCGCGTACCAGGCGAAGAACCCCAGGAACATGCTGAACACCGACACGTAGACCAGACCGGCCACCGCTCCGATTCCGGCGTCCGCGAGAACGGCGACGCCACCGCGGGAGAGGAACGCCACGGCGGTCACCGGAAGGGTGACCGGAAGCGCCATCACCAGGGCCCACGAGATCGTCTGCCGGCCGCCGATTCGGGTACCGAGGGAGGCCCCCTCGGCATAGCCCACGGCGGCGGCCACCACCGCCAGCCCCAACAGGGCGTCGGCCGGCTCGGGGCGGCCACCGGCCCCCGTCATCACCGTGAAGATCGACACGGTGACCAGGCCTCCGCCCGCCGCCAGCCAGAACCGCACGCTCGGGCGCTCACCGTGGCGGAGGGTGGCCACCACGGCGGTGGCACCGGGTAGCAGCCCGACCACCACCGCTCCCCGGGTGGCCGGAACGTACTGCAGGGCCACCGCCGTGAACAGCGGGAATCCCACCACCACCCCTCCGGCGACCACCGCCAGCCTCCTCAGGTCCTCCCGGGAGGGGAGGGGTGTGCGGTCCCACCTCAGAACCAGGGCCGACAACAGACCGGCCACCACGGCCCGGCCGATGCCCACCACCCATCCCCCGAACACCGGTACCGCTGCCTTGGTCGCCGGCAGGGTGAAGGAGAAGATGAGCACACCCACCGCTCCCAGGGCCATACCCGCCGTTTCAGGGCCCGCCGTTTCAGGGCCCGCCGATTCTGGGCCCGCCGATTCTGGGCCCACTGTTTCGGGACCCACCGATTCCGTTTCCAGACCGGGTTGGATAGCGCTATTCTCACGCTTCATGTCTCAGGATAGCGCTCCCGGAAGGGTGCGGGCCCATCTGGAGACCCTCGTGGCCCGCGGCCGACCCGGCGACCGGCTGCCCTCGGTGCGGGAGCTCATGTCCCAGCTCGGGGTCTCGCCCACCACCGTCCGGGCGGCGGTGGCGGAGCTGATCCGCTCCGGGACGGTGGAGACCGTTCCCGGCCGGGGGACCTTCGTCGCCGCGCCGTCGCGCCGCCGGGCCCGGTCGGGGGACCGCGCCTGGCAGACCCTCGCCCTCGGGTCGACGATCACCGGTGAGGATCTCCTCGCCCCCCTGAGGGCGACTCCCACCCCCGACACCATCGATCTGGCCGGGGGCTATCCCCACCCGGGGCTGTACCCGGACTCACTCATCACCCGGGCCCTGAGGAGGGCGGTGCGACGCCCCGGGGTGCTGGGCCGGGCCCCGGTGGAGGGGATCGCTCCTCTCCGGGAGTGGTTCGCCGAGCAGCTCGGTCCCGACGGCGGCCACCGCGTCCTGATCACCCCGGGGGGCCAGGCGGCGCTCTCGCTGATCTTCCGGTCCCTCGCCCTCACCGGCGACACCGTCCTCATGGAGAGCCCCACCTATGTGGGAGCCGTGGGCGCGGCCCGGGCGGCGGGACTCGTGCCCGTACCGGTTCCCATGGATGACCAGGGTGTGCTCGCGGAAGGTCTGGCGGCCGCCGTGGATCGGACCGGAGGTCGGATCCTCTACATACAGCCCCGATTCCACAATCCGACCGGAGCCACCCTCGCCCCCGAGAGGCGGCCCGCCGTCATGGATCTGGCGCGCCGCCACGGACTGATCGTCGTCGAGGACGACTGGCTCCACGACCTCGACGATCCCTGGCACCGTCAGGAACCCCTGGCGGCCGACGATCCCGACGGCCATGTCGTCCACGTCCGGTCCCTGACCAAGTCGATCTCGCCCGCGGTCAGGATCGCCGCGGTCTCGGCGGCCGGGGCGATCTTCGAACGGATCAGGGCCACCCGCTCCGTCGAGGACTTCTTCGTCTCCCCGATAATGCAGGAGACGGCCCTCGACGTGGTCACCGATCCGGCCTGGCCCCGGCATCTCGAGCGACTCCGTTCCCGGCTGGCCGAGCGCCAGGAACTGCTGCGGGACGGACTGGAGGCGATCGGCGTCGATCCCCGCTCGGTCACCGGTGGGCCGCTCCACCTGTGGATGGCGTCTCCCCGGGGGCTGGACCCCGACGAACTGCGGGTCGCCGCCCTGCGGAACGGGGTCAGCGTGGTGTCGGGAACGAGCTGGTATCCCGGCGACGTGCCCTGCGGGAACATCAGGCTCAGCAACGCCGCCGGGCCCGGTGCCGAGATCACGGTGGGCCTGGAGCGGCTGGGCCGGGCGGTGGATCAGCTCAGCGCCTGACCACCGGTGGCCTCACACCGGAACGACGGTGCGCTCGGCCATCTCGGGGGCCGACATGCCCCGGGCCCACCAGACGTACTGTGCTCCCTCGGCCCGGGTGGTGAACCCGGCGTGGGTCCCGTCGGCCCCCATCACCACCAGGTGCATCAGCGGGTGATGGCCGTCGGTCTCGAGCTCCACGATGTCGCGGATCACCGCCTCGCCCGCCTCGCCCACCGAGGCTCCCGCCGCCAGACGGGCCACGGCGCTGCGCGCCGTTCCCGCCCTGATGGCCAGCTCCCCCCACCCGGTGCAGCCGGCGGCCCCGTACCGCGAGTCGCAGTAGTTGCCGGCCCCGATGATCGGACTGTCCCCCAGCCTTCCGGGGTACTTCCAGGCCCAGCCACTGGTGGACACGCCACTCACCAGATTGCCGTACTGGTCCCGGGCGATGACGTCCACGGTGCCGGCGGCACGGTCGGGATCCGTCGCCAGTGACGCCACCCGACTGAGCATCATCTCGCCGATGCGACCGAGTTCCCCCCGTCCCTCCAGCCCGTCCCTCCACACCTTCTCGGCCTCCTCGGTGAGGAGATCCTCGGCCTCGAGCCCCATCTCCGCCGCCAGACGGGCCGCCCCCTCGCCCACCACCAGGACATGGGGCAGTCGTTCCAGCACGCCCCTGGCCACCGATATCGCCGCCCGGTACCCCCTGAGAGCCCCGACACAGCCCGCCCTCCGGGTGGATCCGTCCATTATCGAGGCATCCAACTCGACCTCGCCCAGCAGATTCGGGTACCCGCCGTATCCGACGGTGTGGTCCTCGGGGTTGTCCTCCACCGCCCGGATGACGGCCTCCACGGCGTCGAGGGCCGAGCCCCCGTCCTCGAGTATCTCCCTGCCCCTGTCCATCCCCACCTCGGCGTTGGCGCTTCCGATGAGTACCGGGCCCGGTTCGTGCGACATGTCGACTCCTTCCGCCGAGGATCATCCCATGCCGAAGGGGACCCCAGCGGATCGGGGGTCAGTCGCCGAACACGAACTCCCTCACCCCCGTCAGGGGCGGTACCACGGGTACCAGGACCGGGATGCGGAACACCGACCAGTCCGGGAGGGGCGGAGGATCGGGGATGGTCACACCCGGGAAACTCCCCGACACCAGTTCGGCCAGGCGGGCGAGATCCCCCGTCGCCCTCAGAGCGTCGGTGACCGTCTCCTCGATGAACCCGTCGATGGCGTCACCGGCGGCCATCCCGGTGGCGATGCGGTCCAGGACCTCGTCGTCGAAGCCGCCCGGCACCACCGATTCGGGGAGGCTCTCACGAAGCAGGTGCCGCACCCGCTCCATCCGGAGTGCCGCCTCCTCGATCCAGTCGGCGGCCGATCTACCCCTGACGGTCGCCTCCTCTCCCCGACCGGTGACGATCAGGGCCGCGTTGTCGAGCCCCTCGGTACCCTCACCCAGGTACGAGGAGTGTCCGGGGCGGGGGCCGGTCTCCACCCGGCGGAAGCCCGATTCCAGCTCGTTGGGGTTGGTGCCGAACCAGTCCAGATCGGGCACCGGGTCCACCGGGGCCTCCATCGTGTAGAACCCGGTGCCGGGAGCGCCGAACTCCCCGGTTGAGTCGACTCCCGTCCCCGGGGAACCCATCACCAGAACGTCGTCCACCACCGGGGCCATGGCACCGAGCATCGTCGCCCCCACGACCACGGAGCCGTAGCTGTGACCGATGAGAGTCACGTGGCGGTCCCCGGCGGAGGGAATCCGACCCAGGAAGCGCCCCAGGCGGGCCGCCCCGTCCCGGGCCCGGGCATCGCTCAACACCTCGGTGCTGGGGGCGTCGTCGGGAGCGTCGTAGTCGAACCATCCGACCACGGCGACCGGACCCGAACCGAGGGCGTTGGCGGCACCGAGGAGGTTGCGGGCCCGGGTCGCCACCCGACTCTCGAAGTTCCGGGCGGTCGTACCCATGCCCGGCACGAGGACCGCCACGTGCTCGGCCTCCGCCAGATCACCCCAGACCTCCACGATCCTCCCCTCGTCGCGGCCCCAAGGTGTCGGGCCCGGCAGGGCGAACGACCAGATCTGACGTGGTTCCCCCAGGGGTGACGGATCCAACAGGGACCTCAACCAGTCCTCCTGCCCGGGGTCCTCGACCAGTCCCGAGTCGAGCAGGACCTGCACGGCCACCCGATTGGCGGCGTAGCGGAACTCGGGGGAGTGGGAGGACGCCGTGGCGCCGGTCCCTCCGCCGAACCCGGTGATCCACCGAGGCAGGTCCACCGGGGGTGGAGCACCGACTCCCAGGCCGACCCGACGGAAGGCGGCGGCGACCCGCGACGTTCGACGGGCCAGGGCACGAAGCTCCTCGACCCGCTGCGAGGCCGCCGCCAGAGGAGTCGCCAGGTCGACCCCGGTGACGTGACCGGCTCCCACGAGAGTCCGACTCCGGGAGGCCAGCCGGGACCCGAGGGAGTCGGCCATGGCGGACATCGCCCCCGCCACCCGGTCGAGGGCATCGGGATCGGCCCCTACCGCACCCACGGGTCCCCGGCGGCGGCAGCAGCGGCGTCGGCGGCCGCGGCCACTCTCCCGCCTCGCCATGACAGGGTGGCACCGATGCCGGCCAGATCCGACGCCAGCTCCCGGATCGTCCGCTCGGTCGAGGCCCGCAACGGACCGGACCATTCCCCGAGATCACCGGCCAGACCCTCGAGTAGAACCGCGGTGCGGCGCATCTCCGACCCCAGGCTCCGGGCCACATGTCCGGCTCGACCGGCCCACTCCGGGGAATCGCCCACGAACTTCCACCCCACTGGCTCCCACCCCACTGGCTTCCACCCCGCGAACTGTCCACCGCTCGAGATCATGTCTCGAATGTATCAGTTTTGACTGAAATACATCAATACTCAGTTGCGACGGGAACCCGCACCGGCTCACCCCGACGTTGGATTCGCATCCAGTTGACCACCGCCATCACCACCAGCCCCACCGCCAGGGCCGAACCCACCTGGGTGAGCAGTCGGTAGTCGGCCAGTTCCACGATCGTCCCCGAGGAGATGCCGGCCAGGGCCCCGAAACCGGTCATGGCCAGGTCGGCCACCCCCTGGACCTCGACCCGGTGCTTCACGTCGAAGCGCTGGGTGACCAGGGCCGAGGCGGAGATGAGGCTGAAGCTCCAGCCCAGTCCGATCAGGAACAGCCCCACGAACATCCCGGCGCGGTCGGTGGGGTCGGTCCGACCGGCGACCGTCGCCCCCGCCAGCAGGACCCCTCCCGCCAGGGCCAGTACCGGGCGGCTTCCGAGCCGGCCGGTCAGCCAGCCCGACAGGGGGGAGAAGGCGTACATCCCGATGATGTGCAGCGAGATGACCAGTCCGATGATTCTCAGGGCCTGGTTGCCGTCCTTCATGTGCAGTGGGGTCATGACCATGATCCCCACCATCACCATGTGCCCCACGACCATTCCCACCACCGCCAGGCGGGCCCCGGGATCACCCCAGATACGAGCCACGGTCTCGGCCAGCGGCGTCGATCTCCGGGGCCGACCGACCCGTCCGGGGTCGGCATCGGACTCGTCCACACCTCCCACCGCGACCAGGGGATCGGGCCGCAGCCGCAGTTCGACGAACACCGCCGCCGATGCCAGTAGCACCGAGGTGACCACGTAGGGGCCCGCCAGTCGGGGCAGGCCCAGCCACTCACCCAGATCGCCGGCGAATCCGAGGGCGATGGAGGGTCCGAGAACCGAGCCGACGGTACCCGTCCAGACCAGGGTCGAGATGGCCCGGGCCCTTCCGGTTTCATCGACGAGGTCGGCCGCGGCGAACCGGGTCGCCAGGCTGGCGGCCTGGGATGTACCGATGAGCAGGAGGCCCACCACCAGGAGGGGGTAGAAGCCGCTCACCGCGGCGACGACGGCCGAGGTGGCGCCGGTCAGACCGATCAGGTAGCCGGTGCGGAGACCGTGGCGCCGACCCCGCCGGGCCATCAGACGGGCCAGGGGAACGGCGCTCAGGGCCGAACCCGTGGCCGCTCCCGCCGCCGCCAGGGCGGCGAGCGAGTCGCGACCCGAGAGTTCCTTGGCCAGCAGGGCCGCCCCGGCGAACGCCCCCGACAGGGAGGCCCCCACCATGACCTGGGCGATCATCAGGGTTCGCAGCGTACGACGCTGCAGTTCGGGTCGTTCGTCGGGGGGTACGAATCGGTCGACGGTCGAGATCACGGCACGGGTCTACAGGCCCGCCGGGGGCGGTGACAAAGTCGGGACATTCACCCCGAAGACGATACCGGCCGATTCCGCGGCCAGGATCCGGTATGGAACCCCAGGGTCACCTAACGTATGGGCAACCACCAGCGCATCCAGGGGGAGCGAGATGTCGACTTCGGGTTCGATCCTCGGTAACGCGGTTCGCCGCAAAGAGGACCCAGGCCTACTCAAGGGTGAATGCCAGTACTACGACGATCTGCGGGTCGAGGGGCTCACCCATCTGGTGTTCGTGCGGTCGACGATCGCCCACGCCACCATCGAGTCGATCGACACCACCGACGCCGCCGGTATGCCCGGGGTGTTGGGGGTGTTCACCGCCGAGGATCTGGCTCTGGCCGACGTGGCCCAGTTCGAGCTGCTTCCCCCGGTGTTCAACCGACCACCGCTGGCCCGCGACCGGGTCCGCTTCGTGGGCGACATCGTGGCCGTGGTGGTCGCCGAGACCCTGACCCAGGCCACCGACGCGGCCGAGATGGTGATCGTCGACTACGAGCCCCTCGACGCGGTGGCCGACCTCGAGGCCGCCGTCGCCCCCGACGCTCCGCTGCTGTTCCCCGACAACGGTTCCAACGTCTGTTTCCTGACCGAGATCGGCATGGACGAGGATCCCCTCGAAGGAGCCGAGGTGGTCGTGTCGGAGAGAATCCTCAGCCAGAAACTGGCCGGGGCACCCATGGAGACCAACGGGTGTGTGGCCGTTCCCACCGACGGCGGCCACTACACCGTCTGGATCCCCTCGCAGAATCCCATCAACGTCCGGCCGCCGCTGGCCGCGATGATCGAGGTCGACCCCGAGACACTTCGGGTCGCGGCCCCCTGGGTGGGCGGCGGTTTCGGATCCAAGGCCGGGCTCTACATCGAGTTCGGGCTGACCACCGCCCTGGCCAAGCGCCTGGGTCGGCCGGTTAAGTGGACCGAGTCCCGCTCGGAGAACATGGTGGCCATGAACCAGGGCCGGGGAATGGTGATGAACGCCAGCCTGGGGGTCAACCGCGACGGACGCATCGTCGGGTTGAAGGCCGATGTCCTGGCCGACGCCGGGGCCTATCCGGCCATCGGGGCGGTGCTGCCGATGCTCACCCAGACCATGAGCCAGGCGGTGTACAACATCCCCAGGATCCAGTTCCGGGCCCGATCCCTGGCCACCAACACCACCCAGACCGCCGCCTACCGGGGAGCCGGTCGTCCCGAGGCCACCCAGATGGTGGAACGGATCCTCGATGTGGCCGCCGACGCCATCGGGATGGATCCGGCCGAGATCAGGCGGGTCAACTTCATCCAGCCCGAGCAGTTCCCCTACACCACCCTGACCGGCGCCAACTACGACTCCGGGGACTACGAGAAGGCACTCGACGCCGCCCTGGCGGCGGCGGGGTACTCCGAACTGCGGGCCGAGCAGCAGGCCCGCCGCGACCGTGGCGACCGGGTCCAGCTCGGAATCGGGGTGTCGTCCTATGTGGAGATAACCGCCCCCCTGGGCCTCCACGCCGAGTGGGGCAAGGTCACCATCGAGGAGGACGGGTCGGCCACCGTCAGAGTGGGCACCTCCGCCCACGGTCAGGGCCACGACACCGCCTTCTCGATGATCGTCTCGGACCTCCTGGGCATTCCCATGGACAAGATCCGACTGGTCCAGTCCGACACCGACGAGATCCCGTCGGGTCAGGGAACCATGGGCTCCCGGTCCCTTCAGACCGCCGGTAGCGCCGTGCACGAGGCCAGCAACGTCGTCCTGGCCAAGGCCAAGGAGCTGGCGGCCCACATCCTCGAGGCCGACGCCGAGGACATGGTGGTGGCCGAAGCCGGCCTGGCCGTGGCCGGAGTGCCTGCCAAGGCCGTTTCGTGGGCCGTTCTGGCCGAGATCGCCAACGACGACGAGAAGCGCCCCCACTTCATGGAGAAGGGGCTGGAACACGAGCTGGTGTTCGACGAGGGTGACTCCACGTTCCCCTTCGGTTCCCATGTCGCGGTCGTCGAGGTCGACACCGAGACCGGCGGGGTGAAGCTCGTCCGCCACATAGCGGTGGACGACTGCGGCACCATCCTCAACCCCCTGCTGGTCGCCGGGCAGCAGCACGGAGGGATCGCCCAGGGGGTGGCCCAGGCCCTCTACGAATGGGTGCGCTACGACGACGACGCCAACCCCGTCAGTGCCAGCCTCATGGACTACCTGGTTCCCAGCGCCACCGAGCTGCCCTCCTTCGAGGTGTCCAACACCGAGACCCCCTCACCCCGGAACCCGATCGGGGCCAAGGGCATCGGGGAGTCCGGCACCATCGGGTCGACACCGGCCGTGCACAACGCCGTCGTCGACGCCGTCAGCCACCTGGGCGTGACCCACATCGACATGCCCACCAGCCCCCAGCGGATCTGGGAGGCACTCAACGCCGACTGACCCATGAACGACACGGATCCCGGCCCTGGTGGGCCGGGATCCGTGGGAATCGCGGGACCAGCGGGGCTCAGACGTCTCCGAGGTCCTCAGCTCCCTGTTGCAGGTCTTGAGCCAGGTCCATCTGCTCGGCCACGTCGGCGGCGTCGGCCAGGCCCGATCCGTCGATGACCAGTGGCTGCTCCACCTCCTCGAACTCGACGACCTGGACCTCGAGTTCCTGCTCGACCTCGATGGACTGCTCCACCTCGGTGTTGAACGAGTCGTCGATCTCCACGTCCACGTCGACATCGGTGGTCTCGGTGGTCTCGTTGAACGAATCCTCGACCTCGACCTCGGTGTTGAA
>DRKF01000177.1 GCA_011051915.1 Acidimicrobiales bacterium
CGGGCCTGACCTGGGGTTTCTCGGCGTACGCCCCCCGGGACTCGAACCCGGAACCTGCGGATTAAGAGTCCGTTGCTCTGCCAATTGAGCTAGAGGCGCCTGAACCGGCACAGCGTAGCGGCCGGGGGGCGGGGTTGGAAACGTGTTCGGAGAAGTTTCGGCCCGGCTCAGCCGCCGAACCGCTGGAGGTGGCTGGGATCCCAGTCGGGGCGGAACGGGAAGCTGTGGTGGCCGTCCTCGTGGGACCGGGTGGCCAGCACCTGGTGGACCAGGATGCGGCCCTCGTCGAAGTTGAACGCACACCCCGCCAGGTAGAGCCGCCACAGCCGGGCCCGGTTGTCGCCCACCTCGGCCACCGCCTCGTCCCAGTTCTGCTCCATGTTGTGGTGCCAGCGGTGCAGGGTCGGCCCGTAGTGCTGGGAGAGGCTCTCCACGTGCTGCACGTCGAAGCCGTGGAGCTGCATGGCGTCGGTGATGTCACCGACGGGCTGGAGCTCGCCGTCGGGGAAGATGTAGGCCCGGATGAAGTCCGGCCGGAACCACGGCGGCTTGGAGGGACGGCGGGTGGTGATGCTGTGCAGAACCGCCCTTCCCCCGGGTACCAGCAGGTCGTGCATCTTGTCGAGGAACACACCGGTGTTGTCGATACCGACGTGTTCGAACATGCCGATGCTGCTGATGGCGTCGTAGGGGCCGTCGTCGATGTCGCGGTAGTCCTGCAGGCGGATCTCCACCATGTCGGAGAGGCCGGCCTCGGCCACCTTTTTTCGGGCCAGGTCGTACTGGGCCTGGGAGAGGGTCACCCCCACGGACCGCACCCCGAAGTGACGGGCGGCGTGGATCACGTGGGCTCCCCATCCGCAGCCGATGTCGAGGTGGCGCATTCCCGGTTCGAGGGCCAGCTTGCGCAGGGTCAGTTCGTGCTTGGCCGCCTGGGCGGTGTGGAGGTCGTCGTCGGGGTTCTCGAACACCGCGCAGGAATAGGTCATCGAGGGGTCGAGGACGAGTTCGTAGAAGCGGTTGGACACGTCGTAGTGGTGGGAGACCGCCTTGCGGTCCCGCAGGGGGCTGTGCAGGCGCCCCGTTCCCCGGGCCTCCTCGGGGGGTGGGGGCAGGCGCCGGGCGTTGCGGCCCAGTATCCGGGCCAGCTCCAGCACCTGGCGGGGTCTGACGGTCACGTCGGGGAGCCGGTCGCGCACCTGGAACAGGGCGTTGATGTCGCCGTGCAGGACCAGGTCGCCGGCCACGTAGGCGCGGGCGAACCCGATCTCACCCGATGGCGCGAACACCACCCGGTTCAACGCATCGGGCGACCTGACCTCCACGGTCGCCGGCGCGTCGGGCGCCCCGGTGGCCGATCCGTCGTAGGCCTCGAACCGGATGGGAAGATCGGGACCGAGGAGATCCTCGATCCAGTCGGCGATCCTCATGGCGTCACCCCCTGTGAACGCAACTCGGAACTGCACCCAGACATTCCCACCTCTTGGGTGAACTTGTAAAGGGGTGGGGGGTACCGGAACGGCACGGAGGCGGCCCCCCGTCGGGGCCGCCTCCGGCTACTGGGGTGGCCGAGGGGACTCGAACCCCCGGCCTCCGGGATCACAACCCGGCGCTCTAACCAACTGAGCTACGGCCACCAAGGTGGGTCATTGTGCCACAACTTCGGGCCGGTTCCGACTTCGATTCCCACCGGGCCGTGAGTGGGGTGCCGCGGGGGCCTCACGGTAGGGTCGGGGCCACGGGGAGGGGCACCGTCAGGGCCTCCCCGAAGGGTCCGAGCACACCCGGGGAAGGATCGACCGTGACCGAACAATCCGCCGTCGAGGTGATCGTGGAGAGGCGTCAGGCCCCGATCGACTACATCGACCGCACCCGTGAGCAGTACTCCGGGCTGGGGTATCCGCCCTACGCCTGGACCCACTCCGAGGACGCCCCGCCCTGGACCGAGGTGCCCGGACCGCTTTCGGAGCTGCGCCTGGGCGTCATCGCCACCGGGGGGATCTACCGGGCCGGTCAGACCGCCTTCACCTACAAGGACGACACGACCTACCGCGCCATACCCACCGACGTCGCGGCGGAGGAGCTGCGGGCCACCCACTTCGCCTACGACCTCACCGACGCCCGGGACGACATCAACGTGGTGTTCCCCATCGACACCCTGCGGGCGCTGGTGGCCGAGGGTCGCGTGGGGGAGCTGGGCCCCAACTTCTACACCTGCATGGGCGGTATCTACTCCCAGCGTCGGGTGTCCGAGGAGCTGGCCCCGGCCCTCGTCGAGCGCTGCCTGGCCGACGAGCTCGACGTCGTGCTGCTGGTGCCGGTCTGACCGGTGTGTCATCAGACCGTGGGTCTGATCGCGCGACAGCTCGAGGCGGCGGGGATCCCCACCGTGTGCCTCACCAGCGCCCGGGACATAACCCGGGCCGTCAACCCACCGCGGGCCGCCTTCCTGGACTTCCCCCTGGGACACACCTCGGGTCGCCCCCACCAACCGGAGCTGAACCGGGAGATCGTCTCCGACGCCCTGAGGGCGTTCGAGGTGCTCACGGTTCCCGGGTCGATGCTGCACCTGCGCTACCACTGGGCCGACGACGACTCCTGGAAGGACGGCGTCATGAGGCCGGCGTCGGACACCGGGGAGGATGCGAGCGGGGCCAAGGCGGCCGACGACCGGGTCGAGCGGTTCGACACCCCCCAGTACCAGTGCGACGCCGACGCCGAGGCGGCCGAGGCCTCCCACGGGAGTGCCGACTGCATGGTCTGCGCCGGGATCGACTACTGAGACCGGTCCCCGGCGGCCGGGCGCCCCGGCCGATTGGGCCGATCAGAGTGGGGTGAAGCGCAGGATGCCCTGACCCTCGGGGGTGCGGTCCCACACCGCGGTGACCTCCATGCCGATGGTCAGCCGCTCGTCGTCGGGGTCGACACCGACGATGTTGGTCAGCACCCGGGGCCCCTCGGCCAGCTCGACGTAGGCGATCACGAAGGGGGCCGCCTGGCCCCACTCGCCCCACGACTTGCGGGTGACGGTGAAGCTGTACACGGTGCCCCGGCCCGAGGCGTCGAACCAGCCGATCTCGGTGGAGGAGCACTCGGGGCAGAACTGCCTGGGGTACCAGATGACGTAGCCGCACTGTTCGCAGCGGGGCAGGGCCAGGCGGCCCTCGGCCGCCGCCTCCCAGTAGGGGGCGGTCTCGCTGTTCACCGGGGGCTCTGTCACCGGCAGGTGGTTGTCCGGGGGTGTGGTGGTCATGCGTCCTCCTGTCCGAGGATGAGGGTGGCCGAACCCATCCGGGTGGCGAGGGCTCCGCCGGTGCCGTGGGCCAGGGCCAGTCGGCAGTCGGGGACCTGGGTGCCGGGGTTCGCCTCCCCCCGGAGCTGGCGCACGGCCTCGATGATCTTGGTCATGCCCCCCCGGTTGGCGGGATGGTTGTTGCACAGCCCCCCACCGTCGGTGTTGAACGGCAGGCGGCCGTGGGGTGCGACCAGGGCACCGTCGGAGACGAAACGTCCCCCTTCTCCCTTGGGGCAGAAACCCAGATCCTCGAGGGTCTCCAGCACGGTGATGGTGAACGAGTCGTAGATCGACACGTAGTCGATGTCCTCGGGGGTCACACCGGCCTCGGCGAAGGCGGCGGGCCCCGACCAGCGGGCCCCGGTGAAGGTCAGGTCGGGTCGACCCCCGGTGGTGTGCTTGGGGGCCTCGCCGTGGCCCAGCACCTTCACCGTCGTGCGGTCGAGGTCGGCGGCCACCTCGGGGCTGACGACGACCACGGCCCCACCCCCGTCGGTGATCACACAGCAGTCCAGACGGTGCAGCGGATCGGCCACCATCGGGGACTCCAGGACCTCCTCGACCGTCACCTCCCGGGGCAGGAAGGCGTGGGGGTTGTGCGAGGCGTGGATCGAGGCCGCCACCTTGATCTCGGCCAGTTGGGCCGAGGTGGTGCCGAACTCGTACATGTGGCGGCGGGCGGCCAGGGCGTAGTTGGCGGGGATCGACAGCCCGAACTGGTTCTCGAACCCGATCTCGGGGGCGTCGGGGATCCGCCCGCTGCCCCCGGGCCTCCGCCCCCCGGTGCGGGGACGGCCCGCCAGGGTCACCAGAGCCACCTGGCACTTGCCGGCGGCGACGGCGGCGGCGGCGTGGCCGACGTGGGCCAGATAGGAGGACCCTCCGACCTCGGTGGTGTCGAACCACCGCAGCTCGAGCCCCCAGTAGTCGGCCATAGACAGGGGACCGAATCCGGGGGCGTCACCGGCGCAGAAGTAGGCGTCCACGTCGGAGAACTGCAGCCCGGCGTCGGCCAGGGCCCCGGCCGCCACCTCGGTGTGGATCTGGGCGACGGTCCGGTCGGGTATCTCCCTGCGTGGGTGTTCATAGGCCCCGGCTATGTGCGCGGCGCCCCTGATTCCGGTGTGTCCCGTGGCGGGCAACGGTTCCCCCTGTGGTGCTGTGACGGTTGTTCTGATCTGACTTCGGTGTTGCTCGGGTTGCGGTGTCCCCGGTCTCAGCCGCCGCCGGTGAGGGCGAAGACCTCGATCTCCCCGGGGAAACCGCGCACCACTCTGGTCCCTCGGGGCGTCACGGTGAAATCGGGGGAGGGGGCCAGGGTGCACAGGGAGCGGTCGCCGACCAGTTCACCGGGCCCGGCGACCGACACCAGACGGGCGGCCAGATTCACCGTCGGCCCGTAGTAGTCGCCCTGCACCATGAGCACCTCGCCGTGGACGGCGGCGCCGTGGGCCTCGAGTCCCTCGGCGCCGAACCCGCTGATCATCTCCAGGGCGGCCCGGGCGGTGTCCTCCACCGCCGACCCGGCGACCATCACCTCGTCGCCGATCAGCTTCACCAGACGGATCCCGTGGCGCAGGCAGATCTCCGAGGCCCGGGAGTCGATGGTGGTCACGAGCTCGGCCAGATCGTGGGCGTCGAGGGACAGGGACAGTTCGGTGAAGCCGGTCATGTCCACGAAGGCGATGGTCATGTCGACCACCTCGGCGTGCTGGGAGCCTCCCCAGGAGCGTCGCTGCCGGTCGATGGCCTGGTGCACGTGGTGACGGAAAGGGGCCTGGAAGTGGCGCCCGAGTTCCATGAAGAACTCCGCCATCTCGACGGTCACGGCCACCGACTCCGCCGCGGTCAGCACCCGACCCTCCACCCGGCGGACGTGCACACCGACTCCCGCCTCGGCCATGGTGGCCAGGGCCCGGCCGGCGACGCGGAGGGTCTCGTGGATCTCCTCCTCACGGATCCAACGCGACGGCGCCGACAGCAGAACCCTGACGATGTCCACGTCGTCGTCGTCGAACATCGCCAGATCGCGGGAGGGGATTACGATGTCCAGGGCCGTGAGCAGGGCCTGGACCCGGTCGGGGTCGGGACTTCCCACGGCCTCGACCAGCTCCCAGAACGTCAGGCCGGCGTTACGGTCGATGACCATGTCGGCGGCCAGGCGGGCGACGCTGTCGGCGCTCTCGGGAGGGGAGTCCGGGTCGATACCCAGGGTGACGAGCAGGGCCCGGAAGGTCTCGACGGTGTCCTCCGAATCGGCCGGTTCCGCCGGTCCCTCGCGGTCACTGTGGCTCATGGTGGCCCCCTGGGCGTCGGTGGATGCCGCGACCGACAATGGGGCCGCGGCCCGGATCCTATTTGAGCGCCGTGGTGGCGGCCGAGTCCTCGGGGTCCCGGTCCCGGGTCCGGGCCGCCATGGGGCGGGGTGTTGCTCAGGTGTCGCCGCGGGGCAGGTACTGGCTGAGGATTCCGTGCAGTCGGGGGGTCTCGGTCATCATGAAGTGCTCGGCGGTGTCGTCCCGCTCGACGGTTACCCCCGAGCCCCACAGCGGCTCACCCCGGCCGGATTCGGTGGGGACGGTGCCGTCACCGCCCTGATCGCCGCCCAGCTCGCAGTCGACGTCACCCCTCTCGTCGGCGGGTCCGTCGTCGGTCATGACCGCCTCGCACGGGGTGTCGTGGCCCTTCCCGTAGATCACGAACGTACGGTCCTCCCCGCCGGGTGGAAGGGGGCCCGATATCGACGCCTTGAAGGCCAGAGCCGCGGTCACCCCGGCCGCCATGTGGGGTGGCAGTCCGGTGATGTCCTTGTTGCCGTCTCGGCGGTAGGCCTCGGCCGCGGTTGTGGGCACGTGGTCGTGGCGTTCGTAGTAGCCGGACCGTCGGTACCAGCGCTTCTCGTGGGTCACCACCGGCCACCGGGGGTTGACGTTGGTGAAGTACAGCTCGTCGGGAATGAGCTCGTACACCCCGGTGGCGTTCTGGGAGACCAGCTTCATGTGCTCGTCGAAGGCGTCGGAACCGGCGTACGCCCGGGCGGCCGCGCTCACCGCCTTGCTCACCACGGGGCCGGCCAGGAGCTTCAGCGCCGCCGGGGTGGCGTCCTCGGACTGGGACACCGCGTAGGCGGCGTTGAGAGCCGTACCGGCCAGGCCCGGTAGGAACGAGTAGGGGATGTCGGGGTGGAGCGAGTAGTAGGCCATGGGTGCGCCCAGGTGGGGGCTGGCCACGTAGAAGGCCTGGTCGAACCGGGCCCCGTGGCGCATGGCGGCGGCCCGGGTGACCAGTCCTCCCATCGAGTGGGCGATGATCGAGGGTGAGCGCCCGTGCTCGGCCGTGGCCCGGGCCACCAGGGCGGCCAGGGCCTTGCCGGCCCGGTCGCAGGAAAGCATCCAGTTGTAGGAGAAGACGTAGAGGTTGGGTGGCGTCCCGTCGGTGGGGCTCAGGTGGTAGCCGTGGCTCTCGAGGAAGGAGAGCAGGCCGGTGTGGATACCGGGCAGGAGTCCGTTCCAGGCCCCGGTCCGGGGCCTGAGCCTGGCCGGGTCGGTGGCCTGCATGGTCTCCAGGGCGGTCTTGACGTCGGTGCCGTAGCCGAAGGGCGGCCACAGCAGGTGGGATTGTCCCCGGGTGTCGGTGAACTCCACGGAGGAGGCCATGATCCCGGGAACGAAGATCACCGAGCGGCGGGGAGGGTCGTTCTCGTCCCGGTTGGAGGCGACCGGTCGCCGTCGGGTGGCGAGGAAGATCCCGCTGACCACCAGGATCAGACCGGTGCCGAGTCCCAAGGGGGCCCATGGCGAGTTCCCGCCTCCGGTGTCGACAGGAGAGGGCCCGGCGGCAACGGTCGTGGGCACTGGGCTCGCGGTGGTGGGTGGCTCGGTGGGTTCGGGAGCGGTCTCGGGAGGGGAGGTCGTGGGAGGAGGGGTGGTGGTGGGTTCGGGAGGGGATGTCGTGGGAGGAACGGTCACCAGGTCTTCGGTGGAACAATCGACCTCGTCCTCGGTGACCTCGATACCGGAGAGGGAATCCACATTCACAGGGGTGAAGATCGGCTCACCGAAGATCTCGTCGATCGACTCGGCACCCACACCCGGAGGTAGTTGGGAACCGGGAGCGGCCACGGCGCCTCCGAGGAGGTCGATGGAGCCGTACTGGTAGATCGGGATGTAGTCGGTGCGGAAGGTCCCGTCGGAGCTGATGACCGTGCGCTCTATCTGGACCAGGCCGTCGCCGTCGAGGTCTTCGAGAACCAGGAGCATCTCGTCGCCGCCGAACTCCGGTGGCAACGAGCCCGAGATCCACGCTTTGGATGGGGCTCCGGGTGCGGCCGGTTCGTCGGGGAAGTGATCGACACCGAGACAGAAGTCGATGAGGTCGATCGGCTCATTCGCCACCGGCTGAGCCGCGGCCCCCGATACTCGAGTCCCGGTCACGAGTATCGGCGCCGTGAGCAGGGCCAGCCACACGACCACGACCAGGGCGGGAGTCGGGCGGTGGGAATTCGGGGATCCGGTCATGTCACTCCTCGGGGATTCCACAGTCGGTGAACCACCGGATCTCGCCTTCGACCCGAGCCAGACGGGCCTCGACGGTCCGGTCGATGTCGGCCCGGTACAGGGTGACGACCACCACCTCGTCCAGGGGAATGGCCAGGTCGTCCCGGTCGAACAGCCCGGGCCCGGGTGGGGTGACGTCACGGACCTCCACCCCCACCTCCTGGCCCACGATCCCTGACAGGTAGCCGTTGCACTGGGCGGTCCCGTAGGTGTCGATGACCACGGGATGGAGAGAGTCCTTCAGCCGTTCGACGTCACCGGCCAGCAGCTCGGCCGACCACGACTCGAAGAACCCTGCCGCCTCCTCGACGTCGATGGTC
>DRKF01000178.1 GCA_011051915.1 Acidimicrobiales bacterium
CCGCCACGGCGGAATCGGGAGCTCGCGGTCTCTACCGCGAATGGCGTCGGGAGAGGCTGGGCCCGTTGGCCCGCGACATCGCCCTCGCCGCCTACGCCGTGGGCGTGCTCGATCCGGTAGTTCCCGGATCCCCCGTCAGATGGATGCTGCCCGAGGGGGGCTGCGTCCACCCCGACTGCGCCGACAATGCCCTGGCTACCGACGTGAATCTCGGTTCACCCTTCCCCAGCGGCCATCTCCGGTCTCCACTGGCCCCGGGCTGCCGGTGCCTGGTGGTGGTCTCGGGCATCTGAGGGGGAGCCGTCGTGTGGCGGCGTGCTGCACCGGGGCTCGGTGGGACCGGTAACCTCCCGGTCATATGCGCCCTGAGCAGGAAATGCCGGCCCCGGCCCCCACCAACCTGAATCGCCGTCGAGTAGTCATCGGAATCGCCGTGGTGGCGGTGTTCGTACTGATCACCTCGCTGAGAGGGATCGCCGGTTTCTACACCGACTACCTGTGGTTCGACAGTCTCGGGTTCGCCTCGGTGTGGCGCGACGTCCTGTGGGCGAAGTTCGCCCTCGGGACCATATTCACGGTGGTCTTCTTCGCCCTGATGTGGATCAATCTGTGGGTGGCGGACCGCATCGGACCCACCTTCCGGCCCCGCGGTCCCGAGGAGGAGATGGTCGAGCGCTACCACGCTCTCATCGGGGGTCGCACCGGGCTGATGAGGATCGGGGTCTCCGCCCTGTTCGCCCTCATCGCCGGAGCCGGGGTGTCGGCCCAGTGGGAGGACTGGCTGCTGTTCGTCAACGGCGGGGACTTCGGGATCAAGGATCCCCAGTTCGGTCGCGATGTCGGTTTCTACGTGTTCAAGCTGCCCTTCCTGAGCTATCTGGTCGGCTGGGCCTTCGCCGCCGTGCTGATCGTGTTCATCGTGACGGCTGTCGCCCACTACCTCAACGGCGGTATCCGTGTTCAGCAGCCCCCGGGCCAGAAGGTCTCCCCGGCGGTCAAGGGCCATCTCTCGCTGCTGCTGGGTCTGCTGGCCCTGATCAAGGCCGCCGGCTACTACCTCGACCAGTTCGAGCTGAACCTCTCCACCCGGGGTTTCGTGGACGGGGCGTCCTACACCGACATCAACGCCCAGCTCCCGGCGATCCGCCTGCTGATGATCATCAGTGTCTTCTCGTTCTTCCTGCTCGTCTACAACATCTGGCGGCGGGGCTTCACCTGGCCGGTCATCGCCGTGTCCCTGTGGGCCCTGGTGGCGGTGATAGCGGGGACCATCTACCCCGCCTTCGTCCAGCGATTCCGGGTCATACCGTCCGAATCCACCCGGGAGGCGCCCTACATCGCCCGCAACATCGAGGCCACCCGGGCCGCGGTGTCGCTCGACGCGGTGGTGCCGAACTCCTTCGACTACCAGCCGGAACTAACCCCATCGGAGGTGCTCGACAACGTCGACACCATCCGCAATGTCAGGTTGCTGGACCCGGCCATCATCAAGGACACCTTCGAGCAGGTGCAGGGGATCCGCGGGTTCTACGACTTCCGCGATGTCGACGTCGACCGCTACGAGGTGGCCGGACGCCTCACCCAGGTCGTTCTCTCGGCCCGGGAACTCAACCTGAACGGACTCTCGACCAAGTCGTGGGAGTCCGAGCACGTGGCGTTCACCCACGGCTACGGCCTGGCGGTGGCCCCCGCCAACGGTGTCGACCCCAACGGCCGGCCGGAGTTCATCGTCGGCGACATCCCCACCCGGCAGGCGCCCGACGCGCCCGAACTGGCTGTCGAACGCCCGGGGATCTACTTCGGGGAGAACCTGCGCGGCTACTCCATCGTGGGGGCCAAGCGTGAGGAGGTCGACTTCCAGAGCCAGGACGACACGACCGTCACCACCCGCTACCAGGGGGCCGGTGGCGTGCAGATCGGGAGCCTCCTCCGCCGTCTCGCCTACAGCCTGCGCTTCGCCGACCCCAACCTGGTCATCTCCAGCCAGCTGCAGGGCTCCAGCCGGATCATCTACATCCGCGACATCCGCTCCCGGGTGAACGAGCTGGCACCGTTCCTCTCCTACGACGCCGATCCCTACCCGGTTCTGGTCAACGGGGAGGTGAAGTGGATCATGGACGGCTTCACCACCACCAGCCGCTACCCCTACGCCCAGAGGGCCGACACCCGCGAACTCCCGCCGGGCAGTGGGCTGGACCACAACTTCAACTACGTCCGGAACTCCGTCAAGGTCGTCGTCGACGCCTACGACGGCACCGTCACGTTCTACGTGATCGACCCCGACGATCCGATGATTCAGGCGTACCAGAAGATGTTCCCGGCCCTGTTCACCTCCGAGGCCCCCTCACCGGAGCTGGCCAGCCACTTCCGCTACCCCGAGGACCTGTTCCGGGTGCAGACCAACATGTGGGGCAAGTACCGCATCGGTGATCCCGGCGAGTTCTACGACGCCACCGGTCGCTGGGCCGTGGCCCAGGACCCGGGCAACAGCGTGGGGCAGGTGGCCACCATCACCCAGACCGACGAACAGGGCAACGTGGTCAGCGAGTCCGAGGCCCGGATCTCCCCGCAGTACCTGCTGATGAGGCTGCCGGGGACGACCCAGGAGTCCTTCCTGATGTTCCGCCCGTTCGTACCGTTCTCCGAGAACGACGAACGCAAGAACCTCACCGGGTTCATGGTGGCCCACAGCGATCCGGCCCGCTACGGCGAGATCGAGGTGTTCGAACTACCCCCGGGGATCCAGGTCGACGGACCCTCGCAGTTCAACTCCAACCTGAACACCGAGCCGGAGATCTCCCGCCAGATCAGTCTGCTGGAGGGCGACGGCTCCCGGGTGAGGGCCGGGAACCTGCTGCTGATCCCCGTCGAGGAGTCCCTGGTCTACGTGCGCCCCCTGTTCGTCGAGGCCGAGGGCACCACCGGCTTCCCCGAGCTGAAACAGGTGATAGTCGGTGTCGGTGACCGCGTGGTCATGAGGACCACCCTCCAGGAGGCCCTCGAGGAGCTGATCCCGGGCCTCAACCTCGACGGGCTGCTGGGTCAGGACGTGACCCCGATCGACGCCACCGACGGGGGGACCACCGACGGGGGTGACGGCGAACCGGGTACCACCCCGGAGACTCCCGACAGCACCCAGATGACCGTGGAGGAGCTGCTGGCCGCCGCCTCGCAGGCCTTCGACGAGGCCGATCAGGCCCTCCGGGCGGGGGATCTGGCCGGCTACCAGGATGCGGTGCGCAGGGCCGAGGGCTTCATAGCCCAGGCCCGTGACGCCCTGGGTGTGGCGGGAGACCCGACCTCGACCACCACGTCGACCACCGCCTCGGCCTGAGCGGGAGCGATGGTGACGTTCGTTCCGCCGATGTCCCCGACCGGATCAGATGTGGGTGGCGACGACGCCGTCGCCGTTCGGCCGTGACCGGGCAGATACTCACCTCCGACGGTCCCCGGGACGTCCCCGAGCGGGCCCTGGTGGTGGTCGCCCACCCCGACGACGTCGATTTCGGTGCGGCGGGGACGGTGAACGCCCTGACCGCGGCGGGGTGTTCGGTGTCGTACTGCCTGGTCACCAGCGGTGGGGCCGGTGAGGCCTCCCCCGACGTGTGGCGTCATGACGTCACCCGGCTCCGCGAGACCGAGCAGATCGCGGCGGCCAGGGTGGCGGGGGTGACCGATCTGCATTTCCTGCACCACCGCGACGGTGAGGTTCAGGCCACCCTGGGGCTGCGCCGTGACATCGCCCGGGTGATCCGGATCGTGCGACCCGACCTGGTCATCTGCCAGTCACCGGAACGCAACTGGGACCGCATGTACAGCAGCCACCCCGACCACCTGGCGGCGGCGGAGGCCACCGTGGCCGCGGTCTATCCCGACGCCCGCAACCCCCACGGTTTCGTCGATCTGCTCGACGAGGGCCACCAGCCCCACACCGTGCCCGAGATGTGGGTGATGGGGATCGAGCCCAATCTCTACGTCGACATCACCGACACCATCGCCAAGAAGGTGCAGGGCCTCAGATGTCATCACAGTCAGGTGGACCGGATGGAGAACCTCGAGGAGCTGATGAGAAAGTGGGCCGGTGAGGTAGCCGCTCGGGGTGGCATGCCCGAGGGTCGCATGGCCGAGTCCTTCCGGGTCGTCAACACCGCCTGAGGCGGCACCGGCCCGCCCGAGGTTGTTCGAGGCGATCACCGGTCCTGGTCGGCACCGCCTGAGCGCTGGGCCCCGGTACCACCCGTCAGAAGGCGGCTATGGCCACCACGTCGGAGTCGGGGGGATTGGCCCCCAACGAGCCCAGGAAGGGCCTGTCGCTGAAGGAGAAGGTCCCTCCGTCGGCCCCGAGCATGACGTAGCCG
>DRKF01000179.1 GCA_011051915.1 Acidimicrobiales bacterium
GGATGAGGCGACTCGTGGTGGTGACCACCCACGGTTCCTCGCGGGCCAGGAACGCCCTCCAGGGAAGTCCGGGCCGGCTCATCTTCATGAGATATCTGAGGTTGGGCTGCCACCCTCGGGCCCGTTCCCACTGGCTGGCGTTCTACGACAACGACCGGGCCGGCGACGAGGAGCGGCAGGCCTTCATGGACCGGGTGGCGGACCGCATGTCGGATCTCGAGCCCATAGGCGGCTGATCCTCCGGGGCCGCGGTGCCCGCCATCGGGCCGTCTCGGATGAGCCGTCTCAGATGAGGTTGTGGTCCCGGCCCTCGGCGACGGGGCTGAGGAACACCCCGGACTCCGCCGCCCAGGCCATGGCCCGGCCGACGTCGATGACGCGCGGACCGTTGCGGGTGACTGTGAGGGTGGCTGGGTCGTCCGACAGCCGCATCTCGCGGTCACCGTCGAACGCCAGGATGCCGGGAGGTTCGATGTCCACGGCTGTCCCCAGCGGCAGCTCGGTGGCCGAGAGAACGTGGACGGTCCGGTACAACCCCGGGGCCAGGGGTGCCCTCAGGGCGTGTCCGCCCGGCCCGCACCTGACCAGGACTCCGTGATCGGCCGCCTCGCTGCAGGGCAGGCTCAGGCCACCGATGGAGCTGACGCCGATGGCGGCGGGTTCGGCCCGGGCCAGCACCAGGGTCCGGATCGAGTCCGGCTCGTAGGGCATCTTGTTGCCGACGAAGTCATCCACGAGGTGTACTGCGTCTATCAGGGCCAGATCCGAACCCGATCCGTGGGCCCCCGTCGACTCGACCTCGACGACCTTGGAGCGGGGAGCCACCTCCTCGACGGGGACCGCACCGGACGCGACCAGACCGGCGGCGGCCCCGGCCACGGTGGCCTCCACCATGGTGGGAAACACGTTGTTGGTGCCCGTCGACATCGGCACCAGGACGCAACCCGGCCAGGTGCGGGCCACGATGCGATTGGTGCCGTCACCACCCAGCACGATCAGGGCCCCGGTGCCCCGTTCCCTCATGGCTCTCACCGCTCTCTCGGTGTCACCGGCGTCGAGGCGGGCCTCGACGTCGAGGACCTCGATCTCGGCGTCGAGATGCAGATCGGCGACCGCACCGGTGGAGATCTCGAAGGGTTCGGCCATGAGGAGCACCCGGCGGGCCCCGGCGTTGACCGCTCCCACGACCGACCGGGCGATCCGGTTGCGCTTGTCCTGGGGGCTGGACACACCACCGCGGGCTGCCACCCGGCGGACGTCCCGGCCCGAGAGCGGATTGGCGATGATTCCTACGGTGGGCGGCTCGACCATGGCGGCAAGCTAGTTCCCCCGCTCACCGGGTTCCCCATGGGAGGTGACAGCCCGGCTTGGGTCGGCCGGGTGCGGTGAACCGGCCGCCTCGGCAAATGCGATCTATTGTCGGTGGTACGCGACATGAGGGGTATCGACATGGAACCGATGAGCCAATCCAGCAGTTCGGACTATCCACTGACCCTGGAACTCCGGGCCGACGAGACGGTCGCCCGCTGGCGGCCGTTCTTCAACTGGGTCCCGGCCATACCCCACTTCATCGTCCTGTACGCCCTGTCGGCGGTGTCGGGTGTACTGGCGTTCCTGAGCTTCTTCACGGTGCTGTTCACCCGGCGGGTTCCCGTTTCCTTCTACCAGTTCCAGGCCATGGCGCTGAGGTACGGCTCGCGGGTCAGCACCTACGCCTTCGGTCTCACCGGGCAGTACCCGCCGTTCTCCTTCGACATGGTCGGCGAGGACCCCGGTGACTACCCGCCGGTGGGGGTGTCGGGCCGGGAACCGGGGGAGATGAACCGCTGGCTGGTGTTCGTGAAGTGGCTGCTCCTGATCCCGATGTTCTTCGTTCTCATCTTCTGGGAGATAGCGGCCACCATCGGCTGGTTCATCAACGCCTTCGGGGTTCTGTTCACCGGCCGGACCTCTGACACCGCCGCCCGCTGGTACGGCTCCTTCCTGAGGGTTCAGTATCGAATCAGCTGGTACGGGTACTTCCTGACCGACGAGTACCCGCCGTTCAGCGGGAGCTAGCCCCCGGTTGTCTGTGTCTTCCGGCCCGCCGGTGGTGCTCTCCGTCGGGGGCACCGACTCCGGCGGGGGAGCGGGTCTGGCCGCCGATCTGAGGGCCTGCGCCGTACTGGGTGTGTTCGCCACCTCGGCCGTGACCGTGGTGACGGCCCAGAACACGGTGGAGTTCGGACCGGCCGTTCCCGTGCCCGCGGACGTGGTGGCCGCCCAGATGTCGGCGGTACTGCATGACCTGGGCCCGCTCGGGGTGAAGACGGGAATGCTCTGGTCGCCCGGGACCGCCGCCACGGTGGCCGCGGTTCTCGACGAGTACCCGGGGACTGTCCGGGTCGTTGATCCGGTGCTGGTCGACGGCACGGGTCGTCGGATCATGGCCATCGAACTCGACGACGTCTACCGGACGCGATTGATTCCCGGGGCCCGGTTCGTGACCCCGAACCGGAGGGAGGCGGAGCTGCTCACCGGTCTGGACGTCGTCGATGTGGCCGGAGCGGCGGCGGCGGGGCGGCGGCTGATCGACCTGGGAGCCGAGGCGGTGGTGGTGACCTCGGTGCCGGGGTCGGCGCCGGGGCTGATCGCCGACGTCATCGTCGGGGAGGCCGGGGAACAGATCATGGAGGGCCCCGAGATCACCACCGGACACACCCGGGGCTCGGGGGACACCTTCTCCGCCGCCCTGCTCTGCCAACTGGTCGGCGGATCCGCCGGTGAGGCCGTGGGACGGGCCCGGGAGTTCACGCGGGCCGCGCTCCGCCGGGGTGAGCACGCCCCTCTGGGGCGGGGCCGGGGTCCCGTCGTGGCCCGGTGCGGGGACTGAGGGTTCAGCCGGCACAGCCCGGGGGAGCCCGCGACCGAACCGACACGCGACACGGGTACGACCCCTGGGGAGCGGGTCGGCAGCTCAGGGACAGGGTGCCGTCGCCACCTGGGCCGGGTCGATCATCAGGGTGACGGTGTCACCCACCGCGGGTTCGGTGGCCAGCCCCAGATCGACGTGGACCACGTCGTCACCCGGACCGACCCCGAAGACCCCCTGAATCCGGTCCCCGCGGATCTGGCGCTGTCTCAGAACGGCGCGGGGGCCCGGCCCTTCCGGCCCCTCGACGACCACCGCCGCGGGCCGGAACATGACGGTGACCGGATTCCCCTCGCCGGCTCGGGAGTGGTCCCCGGCGTCGAGAGTGGTCCATCCCAGGTCGATCCGGCCCCCGACTATGCGGCCCGGGAAGGTGTTGGTCATGCCCAGGAACCTTCCCACGAACTCCGATCGTGGTCGTCGCCACACCTCCTCGGTGGGGCCCTCCTGCTCGATCCGGCCCCGGCGGAGGATCACCAGGTGGTCGGCTATGGCGAGGGCCTCGTCCTGATCGTGGGTCACGTACACGACAGTGGTGCCCACCTGCCGGAGCATCCGGGCCAGGTCGTTGACCAGGCGGTCCCGCAGGACCCGGTCGAGGGCGCCCAGCGGCTCGTCGAGCAGGAGCAACCGGGGTTCGGGGGCCAGGGCCCGGGCCAGGGCGATCCGCTGCTGCTCGCCGCCGCTGAGTTGGTCGATGCGGGCCCCGGCCCGGTCGTCGAGGCCGACCAGGTCCAGCATGGCGGCCACCCGACTGGCGACCGTCCGCCGGTCGAGTCCCTTCATCTCCAGTCCGTAGGCGATGTTGGCGGCCACATCGCGGTGAGGGAACAGGGCATGGTCCTGGAACATCAGCCCGAAACCCCGACGGTCGGGGGGAACGGTGGTCAGGTCCTGCCCATCCCAGTGGACTGTTCCCGCCGTGGGCCGGACCAGCCCGGTGACCGCTCGCAGCAGGGTGCTCTTGCCACTGCCGGAGGGCCCCAGAACCGAGACGATCCGTCCAGTGGGCACGGTGAGGTCAACGGTGTCGAGGACCGTGACCTCGGGATCCCGCCGGGAGGGGCCGGGGAATCTCACCGTCAGGCTTCTCACCTCGAGGGTCATGGACGCCCTCCCGTTGCGGCCATCTCCGGTGGCTCCTGGGTGGTGGGGGAGCCCCCTCCTGTGGGTGTAGCAGAACTCGGGCCCCGGCCCAGTTCGGAACCCCCGAGGAACTCGATGATGGTGACGGACAGGGCGGTGAGCACCATCAGGATGGTGCTCATGGCCAGGGCCCGGCCGAGGTTGGCGGGGCCGGGGCGGGAGAGGAACCGGAAGATGGCCACGGGGGCGGTGGGGAACTCCGGGCGGGAGATGAACGAGGTGGCGCCGAACTCGCCGAGGGAGACCGCGAAGGCGAATCCCGCCGCCGCCACCAGGGGGCGCCGCAGCAACACGGCATCGATCGTGGTCCACACCCGCCACGGCGAGGCACCCAGGGTGGTGGCGACCTCCCGCAGGCGGGGATCGATCCGCCGGATCGCGGGCACCAGGAGCCGCACCACGAACGGGATACCGATCAGGGCGTGGGCCAGGGGAACCAGCCAGGGCGACGCCCGCAGGTCCAGCGGAGGCCGGTCGAAGGTGATCAGGATCCCGAAGCCGACGGTGGCGGCCGAGGTGCCCAGGGGCAGCATCAGGGCGGCGTCGGTCAGCTTCACCGCCGCTCCCCGGCCGTAGCCCACGGCGGCAGCGGCCAGACCACCGACGACGGTGGCCACCAGGGTGGCGCCAACCGCGAACATCAACGAGTTCACCACCGCTGACACCGGTGACACGAACAGGGTCGTTCCCCCTTCGGCCAGTCCCCGGTAGTGCTCCAGCGTCCACCCGCCGTCCGACCTCAGCGAACGCACGGCGAGAAGGGTCAACGGGAGAGCGAGGAACAGGCCGGTGAGACCCAGCACCGCCGTCACGCCCAGGCGTTGGCGGGCGGTACGGATCCGGCGGAGGGTCTGGCGTCCGGTGACCGTCGTCCCCACCGGATGGGCCCGGCGATTGGGGTCCAGGCGGGCGGCCAGGGTCAGACCGGTGACGATCAGGACCATCTGGGTGAGGGCCAGCACCGCGGCGACATCGAGGTTGAGGAACACCGTGGTCTGGAGGTAGGTCTCGACCTCGAGGGTCGAGTGGGTCGGACCGCCGAGTATCAGCACCACCCCGAAACTGGTGAAGCTGAACAGGAACACGATGGCGGTGGCGGCCAGGATCGCCGGGGCCAGGGACGGCAGTGTGACACTCCGGAACACCTTCCACGGCGATGCCCCCAGCACTCGGGCCACCTCGGTCTGGGCGGGATCCAGGCGGGCCCAGGAGTCACCCACGGTTCGGATCACCACCGCCACGTTGAAGAACACGTGGGCGATGAGGATGGCCCATACCGTGTCCCGCAGATCCACTCCGAGGATCCCTCCCCGGCCGAGCAGATCGACGAAGGCCGTGCCCACCACCACAGTGGGCATGACGAAGGGCACCAGCAGGGCCGAGCGCCACAGTGACCGGCCCCGGAAGGAGAACCGGCCCAGGATCCAGGCGGCGGGCATTCCGGCCACCAGGGTCACGGCGGTGGATACCAGGGCCAGCCAGATCGTGAACCACACGACTCCCCGGAAGTGGTCGTCGGCGGCCACCTGGCCGAACACCCCGAGGTCGAGAGCCCCACCGGGGGCCAGGCCCCTGGCGATGATGCGGGTGACAGGCCACACGAACAGAACGGCGATGAACCCGGCGGGCACCACGGCCAGGACCCAGCCCAGGCGCCTCTGCCGTGCGCCGTCCCCGAGAGGCCTCGACCGCGGTCTCGAACGCGGGTTGTCGGGTGGAGCGCTCCCTCCACCCGGCACCGGAGCCGGCGGTCCGGGCCGGGGATCGGGCTCAGCGGAGGACGACGTCGGTCCACTCCTGGATCCAGCGTTCCCGGTTGGTGTCGATCTCCTCGGGCGGCAGCGACAGCGGCTCGGCGGGTACCACGGCGAACTGTACGAACTCGCTGGGGAGCTGGGCATCGCGGTTCACCGGGAACACGAACATCGACATCGGTATGTCCTCCTGCACCGGCACCGACAGCAGGAAGTCGATCACCCGACGGGCCCCCTCGGGGTTGGAGGCCCCCTTGAGCACCCCGGCGAACTCGATCTGACGGAAGCAGGTCTCCTCGATCACCGCGGTGGGGGCGGTGGCCGGTCGGGGATCGGCGAACACCACCTCGGCGGGGGGGCTGGAGGCATAGGACACGACGAGCGGACGGTCGCCGCCACCCCCGACCGTGAAGTCGGTGAAGTAGGCCTCGGTCCAGCCGGGGTCGACCCTCACCCCGTTCATTCGCAGGTCCGCCCAGAAGTCCAGCCAGGAGTACGGCCCGTCGGTGCCGAACCGGGCGATGGTGGCCATCATGAACGCCAGTCCCGGGGAGGAAGTGGCCGGGTTCTCCACCACGAGCAGGTCCCGGTAGGCCGGGTCGGTCAACTGGTCCAGCCGGGTCGGAGGCTCCAGATCCCGATCGGCGAACCAGGAGATGTCGTAGTTCAGGCACACGTCCCCACGATCCACCGGGGTGAGGCGCATGGACGGGTCCAGCCGGTACTCCTCGGGAACGGCGTCCAGAAGCGGGGAGCGGTAGGGCTCGAAGATGTCGGCATCGAGGGCCCGGGTCATCAGGATGTTGTCGACCCCGAAGAACAGATCGCCCAGGGGATGGTCCCCGGCCAGTATCGACTGGTTGAGGGCCTGACCGGCGTCGCCCGAGGCCAGGATGCGTAGATCGATCCCCGATTCGGCCAGCGAGGCGACCACCGCGTCGGACAGGGCGAAGGAGTCGTGGGTGACCAGGACGACCTCGCCGTCGCCCGACTCGCCCTGGGTCGCCGGTCCGGACCCGCCCGAGCCGCAGGCCGCGGCCCAGAGGACCAGGGCCATGGCCAGAGCCACCAGGCGGAATGTAGGACGGGGTCGCGGGAACTCCCTGCGACCGGGAAGGAGGGTGAAAGCCATGGGCACGGATCCCTTCGCCGGCATTACCCGGACAGGTTCGAGGGGTCGGTGACGGTGTCGGTGACCGGTCACCCTCTCAGCCCGCCTCCGCGAGCTCCCCTGTGCAATCTTTGAACCGGCATCCTATCTCCGCCGGAGCCCACCCCGTCAGGACC
>DRKF01000180.1 GCA_011051915.1 Acidimicrobiales bacterium
GCTGGCACCGCGGCTGCACTGGGACGGCGACGTCGTGCAGATGGAGCCGGGGTTCGCCCCCGAGGTCGTCGAGACCCTGCGACGACAGTGGCCGGTGAACGTCTGGCCCCAGACGAACATGTACTTCGGCGGGGTGCACGCCGTGGCCCCGGGTCGGGAGGCGGTGGGCGATCCTCGCCGCGGGGGGTCGGCCCGGATCGGTCTGTGAGCCGGTCCTCGTGGACTCGGCCGGTCGGGGCCGGTCAGGTCTCGGCCCCGTAGCGCGGGACGTCGGGGCCCACCCACTGTGTGAACAGTTCCAGGATCTCACCGGGATCGGCGTGGCGCCCCTCCCGGTGCTTGGAGTAGAGGACCTCCCCGTCGACGATCACGTCGAAGACCCCCTTGTCCCCCGTGTAGAGGGTCAGGGACTCGATCACGTGCTGGTAGGCGGCCAGCAGCTCCTTCGTCGTGCTCACGGCACGCTCGGAATAGTCTCAGGGAACGCAGTAGAGAATCTCGACTCTGTGCAGCTGCATCATGTCTCCTGGGTTGGTCCTGTTGAGAAATCACCCTGAGGCGGGAGAACCCGCCGTAGTTCTCGGTTCAGACTAGACACCGGTCGGTCCCACTGTCGGGCAGAATTGGGACATGGTCACCGATGCGGGATTCACGGTTGGTATCGAGGAGGAGTACCTGATCGTGGATCGGGAGACCCGGGAACTGGTCCGTCAGGCCCCGCCCACGCTCATGGCCGAGTGCCAGGAGGCTCTCGGGGATCAGGTCTCACCGGAGTTCCTCCAGTGCCAGATCGAGATCGGCACCAGGGTGTGTGACGACCTGGGAGAGGCACGGGCCGAGCTGCAACGGTTGAGGTCTAGCGTCTCGGAGGTTGTGTCGGGCCACGGCCTGGCGATGATGGCCGCTTCGACCCATCCCTTCTCCGCCCGTGGGGCCACCGAACTCACCAAGAAGGACCGCTACGAGGGCCTCGCCAACGACCTTCAACAGGTGGCCCGCCGGTTGATCATCTCGGGAATGCACGTACACGTGGCCATAGAGGATCCCGAGGCCCGGATCGACCTGCTGGGCCAGGCGGCCTACATCCTCCCCCACCTGCTGGCCCTGAGTACGTCCTCCCCTTTCTGGGAGGGCACCGACACCGGACTGCAGAGCTACCGCATAGCGGTCTGGGACGAACTGCCCCGCACCGGGATGCCACCGGAGTTCTCCAGCTTCAGTGAGTACGAACGCCACGTCGACGTCCTGGTCCGGGCCGGGGTGATCGCCGATGCCACCAAGGTCTGGTGGGATCTCCGTCCCAGTGCCCGGTTCCCCACCCTGGAGATGCGGATCTCGGACATCTGCACGAACCTCGAGGACGGGCTGGCCATAGCGGCGCTCTACCGGTGCTGGCTGAGGATGCTCACCCGTCTGCGTCAGTCCAACCAGAGATGGCGGACCTACATGCCGATGCTGCTGAACGAGAACCGGTGGCGGGCCCAGAGATACGGCATCGACGAGGGGCTGATCGACTTCGGTCGGGGGGAGATCGTCCCCTATCCCGAACTCCTCGACGAACTGATCGGGCTGATCGCACCGGACGCCGAGTTCCTGGGGTGCGAGGCCGAGGTAGACCATGCCCGCACGATCATCACCCGGGGGACCAGCGCCCACGGCCAGCGCCGGGCCTACGAGGAGGCCCGGGCGGCGGGAGCCGGTCACCACGAGGCCCTCGAGGCCGTGGTCGACTGGCTGATCGAGGCCAGCGTCGACTTCTGAATCCTGATCGAGGCCGGCGTCGACTTCTGAATCTCCTTTCCGAGGCGGACTTCGGGGGTCGCGCCGGCTAGTCGCCGTTCACCCTCTCCCAGGTGGCGGCGGCGCCACTGTGGCCGACCCGGACGATCTGAATGGCGGAACCGACTCCACCGATCAGGGTGAGGACCAGGGCCGCAATGGCGATCGGTCGGGCGAAGCGGCTCACCGGATCGACAAGGAACTTCTTCAGTGGTGGAGCCAGACGGGCGAGCCAACCCGGCTTCGGCGGGCCGACATCGTCGGTCTCGTCGCCCGGCCCCGCCTGGCTGACCAGCTTCTGGGCCCAGGGAACCAGCACCAGTGCCGCGACCCCGACACCCAGGAGGATCGCCCACACCGAGACCGACTCGCCCATGGCGATGTGGGCCCGGACGAGATCGGTCTTCTGGACCCTCTCCCCGAACTCCTCACCGCTGCCCTGGGCCAGTCCGACGGAGACGACGGCCACGAACGTGAGCCCCAGGATCACCAGTCCCCACGATTGCGACCGGAGCCGGGGGATGAACACGAGCACTGCGGCGCCGATCACCGCCATGGGTAGGAGCACCACGGCCAGGTGAACCAGGAGGGGATGGGACGGTAGGCCCCAGATGTTGTTCAGTTCCATTGACCGGACGTTATCGAGGGGACCTGAACCGGTCCTGAACCCGGTCCTTCCGAAGATGCGGACCGGGGCGCGTCCGCTGCCCGAGGTCGCATCAGGGGACACCCGGTGTCAGGGGGACCATTCCGCCGAGGTGAGCCCAACGACCCGGTAGGACGAACCCTCCGGTTCGAGAAAGACGAACCAGGTCATCCAGTCCAGACCGCCGAAGTCTGGGTCATCGCCGGGGTCGTGGACCGCCACCCAGTGGAAATTGCGGAACGGCGTGGGGATCGCCGTCTCGGGAGGGAAGGGGCCGTTTCCGCCGAGGGGATACCCGTCAACCTCCACCACGGCGTCCGCCCCGACGTCCTCCCAGGTGCCCAGGTAGGGCAGGCCCACCGCGTCGGCGAAGGTCTCCTCGGGACAGGACTCGGTGTCACACTGGGTACCTCCCCAGAACCGGGTGGACGGATCGGTCATGATGCCGGTGAGTTCGGAGGGCCGGAGGCGCTGCAGGGTGCCTCCCGGCAGGTTCACGTATAGCCCCCGGTGGGAGACCGGAGGGGCGAGATCACCGCCGGCGGCGATGCGGGCGGCCAGATCGGTGGGGGCCGAGGTGTGGTCCCATTCGTCGAGGACCTCCTGGTCGGTGTACTCGGGGGTGAGGAACACGCTGGAAGCCCAGCCACCGGCCTCCTCACCGGTGATCTCCACCCAGCGGCTGCTGCCGACCATCGCCTGGTTGCCGGTGAGCATGATTCCGGTGTCGGTGGGTCCGAACGAGGCGATGACCGGGTTGGACACCCCGGGTCCGGATCGGACGTTGAGGACATCACCGTCCTCGACGAGGACCACGGCCCAGGTCCGTTCGGTGAGGGCCGGATCGAAGGTGACCTCCGGGCCGGCCGTCGAGGTCGTCGGAGCGGACGTGGGCGCGACGGTGGATGGTGGTGGGGCCGCGGTCGTGGTCTCTGCTCCGGTCGATCCGGGTGTCTCAGAGGTCGTCGGCGGGGTGGTGGTCGGCCGTCCGCCCCCGGCGGTGGTGGACGTGGGTCCCGTGGGTCTGGTGGTCGAGGGGGATGCCGTCGTGGAGGGAGCGGGCCCGGCCGGACCCGCCGAGGTGGAGGAGTCGCCACAGGCGGCGGCCAGCAGGATCA
>DRKF01000181.1 GCA_011051915.1 Acidimicrobiales bacterium
AGGCGATGGAGCCGAAGCTGCTGGAGGGCGGTGGCGTGGAAGGTTCCGACCGCGCCCACGTCCCTCACTCCGGCGGAGTCGAGGCGGCGGACCAGCTCCCCGGCGGCCCGGCGGGGGAAGGTGAGGACCATGGTTCGACGGGCGTCGGCGGTACCCGCCTCGATCCGGTGGATGACCCGTTCGGTGAGCACCCGGGTCTTTCCCGAACCGGGTCCGGCCAGGACCCGTACCGGCCCGGGTGGGGACTCGACGGCGCAACGCTGCTCGGGATCCAGTTGGGCCACGTGCCGAATCTAGCGAGCATCTACCCTGGTCCCATGGGATTCCCCGATGACTACCTCCGCGAAGACGAAGAGCTCGTACTCAACCTGAAACCCCACTGGTGGGTGTTCGCCCAGCCCGTGGCCCTGCTGGTGGGGGCGATCGTGCTGGCGGCACTGCTCAGCCGGATCGACTCGGGCTTCACCGGCTGGGTGGCCGTGATCCTGGTGCTGGCCTCGTTGGTGTATCTCGCCGTCGTCTACACGAAGTGGGCCACGACATTCTTCGTGCTGACCGACAACCGTTTGATCTTCCGAACCGGGGTGGCGGCCAAACGGGGCGTCGAGATCCCCATCGACCGGATCAACAACATCAACTTCCACCAGGGGTTGTTCGAGAGGCTGATCGGGGCCGGTGACCTGCTCATCGAGTCCGCCGGTGAGGCGGGGCAGTCCCGATTCTCCAACGTCCGCAAGCCCGAGGCGATCCAGAACGAGATCCACCACCAGATCGACCGTCAGAAGAGCCGCCGGTCGGGCCACGGCGGCGAGACCCCGGTCTCGGCTCCCAGCATCGCCACCCAGATAGAGGATCTGGCCGCCCTCCGGGACAAGGGACTCATCAGCGACGAGGAGTTCGAGACCAAGCGGAAGCAGCTCCTGGACCGTATGTGAGGGTCGTCAGCCTGGTTCCCTCGGTCACGGAGACCCTCTCGGCGTGGGGGGTGGAACCGGTGGCGTGCACCCGGTACTGCGATCGTCCCGATCTTCCCCACGTGGGTGGGACGAAGGATCCCGACGTGGTGGCCATCGCCGAACTGGCTCCCGACCTCGTCGTCATGGACACCGAGGAGAACACCCTCGAAGCCCACCGGGAGCTGATGGACCGGGGGCTTTCCGTGCATGTCACCGAGGTGACCGACATCGCCGGTCTGGCGTCGGAGCTGTCGTCCCTGGCGTCACGGGTCGGGGTGGCGAAACCGGAGTGGCCCGGTCCGGGCGAGCCCCGCCCCCCGGCCGGTCGGGCGCTGGTTCCGATCTGGCGAAACCCGTGGATGGCCATCGGGGCCTCCACCTACGGAGGCTCCGTCCTCCGGCATCTCGGTCTGGAGGCCCTCACCCCGGGGGGTGGGTCCTATGAGGAGTTCTCGCCCGGCGGCATCGAGGCCGACGTCATCGTGGTCCCCGACGAGCCCTACGCCTTCGGGGAGAGACATCGCCGGGAGTTGGAGAGTCTGGTTCCCGGAGCCCGTCTGGTCCATGTGGACGGTCGCGATCTCTTCTGGTGGGGGAGCCGGACTCCCGCGGCGGTTGGGCGTCTGGCGCGAGCCCTGGTTTAGAGTCGGCCCATGGCTAGAGCGAATCTGGGTGAGATCGAGATCGAGTACGACGAGTTCGGGGACCCGTCGGATCCCACATACCTCCTGGTGATGGGGCTGGGTTCCCAGCTGATCCACTGGGAGGAGGGATTCTGCCGGATGCTGGCGGATCGCGGCTACCGGGTGGTGCGCTACGACAACCGGGACGTGGGCCTCTCGACGTGGTTCGACGATCTTCAGGTCGACGTGATGGACGCCCTGGCCGCGGTGGCCGAGGGACGGGAGATCGAGGTTCCCTACTCCCTGGCCGACATGGCCGCCGACGGTATGGGACTGCTGGACCACCTCGGGGTCGACCGGGCCCATGTGGCGGGTATCTCCATGGGAGGGATGATCGTGCAGCGCATGGCGATCCACCATCCCGACCGCCTTCTCTCGGCCACCTCGATCATGTCCACCACCGGCGACCGGGACGTGGGGACGGCGACCCAGGAGGCCATGTCGCTGCTCGTGTCCCCGCCCCCGGCCAACGCCGACGAGGCGGCCGAGCAGGCCGCCCGGGCCACCGAGGTGTTCGGCAGTCCCGTGCACGCCGACCCCGATCGGGCCCGGATCCGGGCCCGGGCCGCCTACGAGCGGGCGAACCACCCGGCGGGGATGGCCCGCCAACTGGTGTCGATCCTCGGTGACGGCAGTCGCACCGCCGAGCTGGGTGAGGTCTCCGTCCCGTTCCAGGTGATCCACGGACGGGCCGACACCCTGGTCAGCGTCTCGGGTGGGATCCGCACCGCCGAGGCGGTCGAGGGCGCCGATCTGCTGCTGCTCGACGACATGTCACACGACCTGCCCGAGCCGCTCTGGCCGGCCATCGTCGGGGCCCTGGCCGGGAAGGCCGCCCGGGCCACGGAGGCGGCGTCGTGAGCGGTCCCCTGAGCGGGATCAGGATCATCGAGCTACAGAGCATCGGCCCGGGGCCGTTCTGCGGGATGATGCTGGCCGACATGGGGGCCGAGGTGATCCGCATCGACCGGGCCGCCAATGTTCCCCCTCCCGACAGTGACTCCCCACCACCGCTCGACATCCTGGCCCGCAGCCGGAGGTCCATCGGGGTCGATCTCAAACACCCCGACGGGGTGGCCACCGTGCTGCGACTGGTGGAGTCCGCCGACGGTCTGATCGAGGGGTTCCGCCCCGGTGTCACCGAACGCCTGGGCCTGGGCCCCGACGAGTGCCTGGCCGCCAATCCGAGGCTGGTCTACGGGCGGATGACCGGCTGGGGCCAGGAGGGTCCGCTGGCCCACGCCGCCGGTCACGACATCAACTACATAGCTCTGGCCGGGGCTCTGCACGGGATCGGCCGGAGGGGCGACGCCCCCGTGCCTCCGTTGAACCTGGTGGGTGACTTCGGCGGGGGAGGCATGCTCCTGGCCTTCGGTATGGCGTGCGGGCTGCTGCACGCCCGGACGACGGGCGAGGGACAGGTGGTCGACGCGGCCATGGTCGACGGTGCCGCGGTCCTGATGTCGATGTTCCACTCGATGGCGGCCATGGGCTTCTGGTCCGAGGAGAGGGGAACGAACCTGCTCGACACCGGGGCCCATTTCTACGAGGTGTACGAGTGCGCCGACGGTGAGTACGTCTCCATCGGGTCGATCGAGCCCCAGTTCTACGCCGAACTGCTGCGGTTGAGCGGGCTCGACGAGGTTGATCTGGCGCCTCAGATGTCCCGGGCCGACTGGCCGGCCAACAAGGAGAAGGTGGCCGAGGTGATCCGCCGCCGTACCCGGGCGGAGTGGTGCGAGATCATGGAGGGCACCGATGTGTGTTTCGCTCCCGTGCTCTCCCTCTCGGAGGCTCCCACGCATCCCCACCTGGCCGCCAGGAACACCTTCGTCGAGGTGGACGGACTGACCCAGCCGGCTCCGGCCCCGAGGTTCTCCGCCACCCCCTCGGGCGAACCCGCTCCTCCGGTGCATCCGGGCAGCTCGACCGTGGAGATCCTGACCGAGTTGGGGCTCGACCCCGCCGAGATCGAGTCCCTGAGGGCGTCGGGGGCGGTGAGCTGACGTGGCCACCCTGGTGACCTTCCACGCCCACCCCGACGATGAGGCCATCGCCACCGGTGGCACCATGGCCCGGGCGGCGGCGGCCGGGCACCGGGTGGTGTTGGTGGTGGCCACCCGGGGAGAGCGGGGCCAGGTGGCCGATGACTTCCTGCCGCCGGGGCGGACCCTGGGCCAGGTGAGGGAGGCCGAGACCCGGGCCGCGGCGGAGATCCTCGGGGTCGACCGGGTGGAGTTCCTGGGCTATGAGGACTCCGGCATGGAGACCGGTGAGGGGGAGCCGACCACGGCCGTCGACGCCGACGAGTCCTGTTTCGCCCTGGCGGACCGTACCGAGGCCGCCCGGCGTCTGGCGTCGATCCTGGCCGAGGAGTCTGCCGACGTGCTCACGTGCTACGACTCCCACGGCGGCTACCGCCACCCCGACCACATCGCCGTGCACCGGGTGGGTCATGCCGCCGCCGCCCTGGCCGGAACCCCCCGGCTGTACGAGGTCACGATGAACCGCACCCACATCGAGGCCATGAGGGCCGAGCTGGAGGCCCTCACCGGCGAGGCTCCGCCCCGGGCCGCCGACGACGAGTTCTTCGGTACCCCCGACGACGAGATCAACACCGCGGTCGACGTCTCGGAGGTCATCGACACCAAGAGGGCGGCGATGGCGGCCCACGCCAGCCAGATCTCCGCCGAGTCCTTCTTCCTGTCGATGCCGCTCGACCACTTCGCCGCCGCCTTCGGGACCGAGTGGTACATCAGGACCACTCCCCCCTTCGAGGGCGATTTCGTGACCGACCGCGAGAACTGGCTGTTCCCCGGGGAGCCGACCCCGTGAGCGAGCTGCTGATCCCCGAGCCTCCCGAGTCGCTGCCGGACTCCCTGGCCCCGCTCTACTCCGAGGCCCGGGCCGTGGTCGAGGCCTCCCCGGCCAGCGCCTGTGCCCTGCTGAGACTCCTGCTGTCGGCCCTGTTGATCCGTGAGGGGCGTCCGGGTCGCCACCTGAACCGCGATGTGAACGCGGTGGTGGCCCACGGGGCACCGGTGGGCCTGCTCAGGGCCCTCGACGCCATCGGGATCACCGAGGAGGAGGCCCGCAATCCCGGGACCATCAACCTGATCAACGGCTACGCCGACGCCCAGAATCTGTTCATGTTCATCAACCTCTTCGTGGATCAGACCTGATCGACGGCTACCATTTCCCCCGGGGCCGACCACCAGGACTGGGGAAACAGCCGTGAAACGACACATGACCGCCGAGGAACTCGCTCGGGACTCCCGTTTCAACCGGACCCGCATCGAGGACGCCATCTTCGATCCCCGCAACGCCCGGGTGCAGGAGTTGAGGGCCGAGGGCCGCACCAACAACCTCCGGCCCGACGATGTCGACGGTCCCGACGCCGCCCGGGCCCTGATGCACGGCATCTTCGCCGGTGAGATCCAGGCCATGGAGGGGGCGGGTCGCACCTGCTGGGACTTCGAGGTGGGGGACGGGCCCGACGAGGTCCCCTTCGAGCTGAAACTCGACATGGCCCGCCAGGTCTGGGACGAGGCCCGTCACTGCGAGATCTCGATCAAGCTGAACGAGCACATGGGTACGGGGATCGGCGAGTTCAACGAGCAGGTGTTCCTCTTCGAGGCCGCCTGCAACCCCGACCCGGTTCTGCGCCTGACCGGTGTCAACCGGGCCCTGGAGGGCCTGGCCATCGACGTGTTCAACACCATGCGCCAGTTCGGCGAGGTCTCCGGCGACCCGGTGCTGTACTTCTGCGAGGACTGGATGCTCGCCGATGAGGTCACCCACGTGAAGATGGGTTCGGACTGGCTCCGGAAGATCACCGCCCGCGACAAGGACCGTCAGAAGAAGGCCCTCGACTTCCAGCGCACCGTCGACAAGATGTTCAGCCTCGGGGGTTTCCGCAGCGAGGAGGACGACTCCCCGGTCCATCTGGCCCGGGAGTTCCGCCGTCAGGCCGGTTTCACCGACGACGAGATCCACGAGTTGGTCGACATCGCCGCCGACGCCTTCGAGGAGGCTCGGGTCCGGGCCGCGGAGATGAGCTCCTGAGCCTGCTGGACCTCCACCGGGCGTGGGCCTGGTTCGTGATCGTGGGCAACGGCCTGGCCGGACTCTGGGCCCTAGGAGCCCTCAAGGTGCCTTCACTGCGGCGACGGGCCCTGTGGTGGTTCACCGCGGTGGCCGAGTTGGCCATGTTCGTGCAGGTGGTCTTGGGAGTGGCGGTGATGAACATCGACGACATCAAACCGCCCCAGTTCCACATGTTCTACGGGTTCGTGGCCATCATCGCCATGGCGATCGTCTACAGCTACCGCCACCAGATGAAGCACCGGATATACGAGCTGTACGGCTTCGGCGGGCTGTTCATCATGGGTCTGGGCATCCGGGCCATGATGAAGGCGGCCTGAAAACCCAGGAGCCCGCCCCCGGGGAGGGGGCGGGCCGTGTCAGGGGGAGTTGAGGATCAGGCCTCTACCTTGGTCGACTCTGCCTCCAGAGCCGGACCACCGATCTCGATGTGGCGGGGCGTGGCCTTCTCCACCAGGGGGAACACCAGACGCAGCACGCCGTTGTCGAAGGTGGCCTTCACCTTGTCGGTGTCGACATGATCGCCCAGCTCCACCCACCGCTGGACCTTGCCGTGGAACCTCTCGCTGGCGAGCACCTGCTCGTCCTCGGGGACCGTCCACGTACGCTCGGCGGTGAGCTTGAGGACACCGTTCTCGACGGTGACATCGATGTCGTCCTTGTCGTATCCGGGCAGGTCGAACCGAAGCTCGATCTCGTTCTCACGCCGGATGGCGTCGAAGGGGACCGAGGTGGCACGCTGACCGTTGCGGCGCTCGATGTCACGGAAGATGGTGTCGAAATCACGGAAGGGGTCGAAACGAAGCAACATGTTGATCATCTCCTCTGACCCGTCATGGGTCTACTCTCCATCTGACAACAGGTACAACGCTGAGGAAAGTTGACTATTCCCGACTCAGGAAAAATCAGTGCCGAATCTTTTCGAGCCCTGATCGAGAACCATCTCCAGGGCTGTCGCTTCGCCGAGGCCCGGGCCGCCTGGCAGGTGCTGGGTGATCCCCTGACCCCCGAGGCCCGCTCCATCGAGGCCCTGACCCTGTTCGGACGCCGCCTGCTGCGACTGGACCTGGAGGACATCGCCCTGTCCGATCGGCCCGATCTGGCCGGGATCCTCGACGAGGATCTGGCCCGGCTGGGGCGGAGGCTCAACTTCCCCCGCCAGGCCGCGGCCCCCGAGCGGGGTCCCCTGGGCCGTCCCCTGGAGTTGGTTTCCCAACTGCTCGAATCGTTGAGCGTCCGTTGGGACCGCTCACAGGTTCTTCACGTCATGGCCCTGATCCATCTGCTGGGTGAGTACCTGGGTCATCTGGCCTGGTCCGGCGTCCTCGGCGACGGGGCCGACCCGATGGCCCTGCCCGGGCACGTGAAGGGGGCCCACAGTCTCTGGGGCGACCTCGACGACCGCCGCTGTGGCCACGGACGGGCTCAGAAGAAGTTGGCCCTGCGGATCCTCCGGGCCGAACCCGCCCGCTCCGATCGGGCCTGGGTGAGGTTCCTGCGCAGCGACTACTCGCGGGTCGGCGACCTTCTCTCGGTGTGTGCCACCCGTGATTCCGGCCGGGCCTGGAACGGGAGGGTGCGCAACTGCGACGCCCCGTGCTCGGTGTGGACCCGACTGGACCAACGCACCCAGCTGGAGATGGAGAAGCGGATGGAGATAGTGCGCTGGTACACCCGCTCACCCCTGCTGCAGCTGCGTCACTCCGCCCCGGTCGGTCACTTCTTCGGTGTTCCGACCCGCGACGAGATCGAGGAGCAGTGGGATGTCATGGCCGATCGCATGGCCGTCCGCCTCGATGTGGATCTCGGCGAGGGTGGGGTGCCGGCGCAGGCGGCGCGACTGACCAGCCTGGTGGCGGGTACGGAGATCGTGCCCGGTCACAACCTCCGGCGGGTGGGGACCCGGCTCGGAGGGCTCATGCTGGGGATCAGCCCAGGCGGCTCCTCAGCTCGGCCAGCTCATCCCTGAGGGCCTGGGGCACCCGCTCGCCGAGAAACTCGTAGTGCTTCTCGATGAGGGCCACCTCCTCACGCCACTCCTCGGGATTCACGGCCAGCAGCTGCTCGAGGGTCTCGCGGTCGAGGTCCAGTCCGCTGGTGTCGAGAGCCTCGGGCGTGGGGACCAACCCGATGGGCGTGTCCACGGTTCCGCTGTCGTCGTCACCGGCGTCGCAGCGCTCGAGGACCCACTTGAGAACCCGGGAGTTGTCGCCGAAGCCGGGCCACATGAAGCGGCCGTTGTCGTCCTTGCGGAACCAGTTCACGTAGTAGAGCTTCGGAGGGCGGGCACCTTCCCGGGCCCCGATCTCCAGCCAGTGGGCGAAGTAGTCGCCGAAGTTGTAGCCACAGAAGGGCAGCATGGCGAAGGGATCGCGGCGGACCTCACCCACGGTGCCGGCCGCGGCAGCCGTCTTCTCCGACGACATGACCGAACCCAGGAACACACCCTGGGTCCAGTCCCGGGCCTCGGCCACCAGGGGGACGGTGGTGGCCCGGCGCCCGCCGAAGAGGATGGCCGATATGGGAACCCCGGCCGGGTCCTCCCATTCGGGATCGATGGAGGGGCACTCCGCCGCACTGGCGGTGAACCGCGAGTTGGGATGGGCGGCGGGGGGGTCGGAGTCCGGTGTCCAGTCGTTGCCCCGCCAGTCGATCAGGTGGGCGGGTGGCTCGGGGGTGAGCCCCTCCCACCAGACGTCTCCCTCATCGGTGAGAGCGACATTGGTGAACAGACAGTTCTCCCTCAGGGTCGCCACGGCGTTGGGGTTGGTGTCGGGGCCGGTGCCGGGGGCCACACCGAAGAACCCGGCCTCGGGGTTGATGGCGTGGAGCATGCCGTCGTCGGCGTACTTCATCCAGGCGATGTCGTCACCGATGGTCTCCACCTTCCAACCGGGCAGGGTGGGAATCATCATGGCCATGTTGGTCTTGCCGCACGCACTGGGGAAGGCGGCGGCCACGTAGCGCTTCTCACCCTCGGGGGAGGTCACCCCGATGATGAGCATGTGTTCGGCCAGCCAGCCCTCGTCGCGGGCCATGGTGCTGGCGATGCGCAGGGCGAAGCACTTCTTGCCCAGCAGGGCGTTGCCGCCGTAGCCGGATCCGTAGCTCCAGATCTCGCGGGTCTCGGGGAAGTGGGTGATGTACTTGTTCTCGGCGTTGCAGGGCCACGGAACATCGGCCTGACCCGGCTCGAGCGGGGCGCCCAGGGAGTGGACGGCGGGGACGAAGTCGCCGTCGGGTCCCAGGACGTCGAGGGCCGCCTGGCCCATGCGGGTCATGAGCTTCATCGACGCCGCCACATAGGCCGAGTCGGTGAGCTGCACCCCCAGATGGGCGATGGGTGATCCGAGGGGACCCATCGAGAAGGGCACCACGTAGAGGGTCCGGCCCTTCATCGCCCCCCGGTAGAGCTCGGTCATGAGGACCTTCATCTCCGCCGGGTTGCGCCAGTTGTTGTTGGGGCCGGCGTCGATGCGGGTCTCGGAGCAGATGAAGGTGCGGTCCTCGACCCGGGCGACGTCGGCGGGGTCGGACCGGGCCAGGAAGCTGTTGGGGCGCAGTTCGGGGTTCAGCCGGATGAGGGTTCCGCTCTCGACGAGCGATGAAGTCAGCCGGTCGTACTCCTCGTCGGATCCGTCACACCAGTAGATGTCGTCGGGGCCGAGGAGCTCGGCCCAGTCTGCGACCCACTCGGTGAGCTTGGCGTTGTCGGTGGTGGCGGCCATGGAATTGCCTTTCAGTTCTCGTGGAACCAGTCGGGAGCGCCCAGATCCACCTCGGATCCCAGACGCAGGGCCGCGGCCATCCCCCGACCGTCGAGGTCGAACACGACTCTCTGGCCCTGGCGCAGCATTCGGAACAGCGAACCCTCGAGGGCGTCAGCGGCCAGCTCGAACTCGGTTCTGGTTATGTCGTCGACGACGACACCGGAACCGGTGTGGGGGTCGTAGGACTTGATAACTCCCTGCACCGTGTCTCCCTTCGACACCTCGGTTGCGACAGGGTAACAACCCCACGGCCGGGCTCGAAACGTGGGCGGTCCCTCCCGTCCGTTACGATCAGCCGCCATGACCAGGACAGCCCTCTGCTTCGACCAGGTCGACGAGTTCATCCGAACCTACCGCGACGTCCTGGCCACCCACCGTGAGGCGATAAACCGCCTGAATGTGTACCCGGTGCCCGACGGCGACACCGGTACCAACATGGGCCTCACCCTCGAGTCGGTGGTGCAGGAGATCCCCGCCGACTGCACGGAGATGGGATGTCTCTGCCGGGCCATCGCCCACGGCTCCCTGATGGGGGCCCGGGGAAACTCCGGGGTGATCCTCTCCCAGATCCTGCGGGGCCTCGCCGACACCTTCGCCTCCGCCGAGGGGGGTCGGATCGACGGCGCCCTCATGGTGGAGGCCCTCGAGACCGCGGCGGAGGCCGCCTACCAGGCGGTGATGAAGCCGGTCGAGGGCACGATCCTCACCGTGGCCCGTCGGGGGGCCGAGGAGGCCCGGCGGGCGTTCGACTCCGGTCGCACCGCTCTCCCCGAGGTGGTGGAGGCGGCCCGTGACGGGGCGGCCGAGGCCCTCGAACACACCCCCGAGCTGCTCCCGGTACTGGCCGAGGCGGGGGTGGTCGACGCCGGAGGGGCGGGATTCCTCCTGCTCCTCGACGCCGCCCTGCACGTGGTCGACGGTCGTGAGCTGCCCCCTCCGCCGACCGACGGGGGCGCCCGCCCCACCGACTTCGACGCCGCCACCATGGGCCACGGGGAGGGCGACGTCAGCGATCTGCGCTACGAGGTCATGTACTTCCTGGAGGCCCCCGACGAGGCGGTGCCGGCGTTCAAGGACGTGTGGGTGGGAATCGGTGACTCCATCGTCGTGGTCGGGGGTGACGGGTTGTGGAACTGCCACATCCACACCAACGACATCGGGGCGGCCATCGAGGCCGCCATCGACATCGGCCGTCCCCGCAACATCCGGGTCACCGATCTGGCCGAGGAGGTCGAGGAGGAGCGCTGGGTACGGGAGGCGGCCGCCGGCACCCCCGACGACTCCGAACCCCGGGCCCGGGTGGGGTGCGCCGTCGTGGCGGTGTCGCCGGCGGAGGGCACCGGTCGTATCTTCCACTCCCTCGGTGTCCAGGAACTGGTGTCGGGCGGGCAGACCATGAATCCCTCCACGGCCGATCTCCTGGCTGCGGTGGAGAGAGCCCCCGCCGACGCCGTGGTGATACTCCCCAACAACAAGAACATCGTCCCGGTGGCCCGCCAGGTGGCCGAGCACTCCGACAAGTCCGTGGCCGTGGTCGAGACCACCTCCGTTCCCGAGGGATTCGCCTCGCTGCTGGCCTACGACCCCGAGGCCTCCGCGGCGGAGAACGCGGCCGAGATGGCCGAGATCTCCGCCGACGTGAAGGTGGGGGAGGTGACCCGGGCGGTTCGCGACACCACCTGTGAGGCCGGGCCCATCTCCGAGGGGGACTGGCTGGGCATCGACCGCGGCGGAATCAGGGTGGTCAACTCCTCGATGACCGAGGCCGCCATCCGCCTGCTCGACCACCTCATCGACGATGACAGCGAGATCCTCACGATCATCGAGGGGGCCGAGGCCACCACGGGCGACACCCGCACGATCACCGAATGGGCGGCCAGCCACCGCCCCGATCTCGAGGTCGAGGTGCACGACGGCGGGCAGCCCCACTACCCGTACTTCTTCGGGGTGGAGTGAACCCCGCGCCTCTGGGCTGGGAGGACCTCGACGGGTTGGCCGTCACCGTCCTCAGGGGTGTCGGTGAGGCCCGACGCAAGGGCCTCGGTGAGCTGGGCATCGACACGGTGGCCGATCTGCTCATGCACTATCCGCGCCGGTACGTGGATCGCACCCGTGAGGCCCGTGTCGCCGATGCCGTCGTGGGAGAGGAGGCCATGGTCGTGGGCCGGGTGGTCGGGGTGGAGTCCCGGCGGACCCGCAACCGGCGGACGATGGTGACGGTGAGGGTCAGCGACGACTCCGGCCGGATGACCATGACGTTCTTCAACCAGCCGTGGCGGGCCAAGCAGCTCCGTGAGGGCACGGTGGCGGTGTTCTTCGGCAAGGTCGACGAGTACCGCGGGTTCAAGCAGATGACCTCACCGCTGGTCGACCTGGTCGGGGACCGCACCGGACGGATCGTCCCGGTGTACCCGCAGTCGGGCAAGGCCGGGCTCATGTCGTGGGACATCGCCGCCTGGGTCGAGGAGGCCCTGCGCCGTTGCGAGGCCCGGGGTATCGCCGACCCCGTTCCCGCCGCGGTGCTGGCCGAACTGGAACTGGCCGACCGTCACTGGGCTCTGGCCAACATCCACGGTCCCGATTCCATGGCGGCGGCGATGAAGGCCCGGACCCGGCTGGTCTTCGACGAGCTGTTGAGGGTGCAGCTGCTGTTGTTGAGGGCCAAGAGGAAGCGCGAGGCCGAATCACGGGGTCACCAGCACCACCCGGGGAAGCTGGTGGCGGGCTTCGTGGACGGACTCGGCTTCTCCCTGACGGCGGCCCAGGAGAGGACCATCGCCGAGATCGCCGCCGATCTGCGCCGGCCGATACCCATGAACCGTCTCCTGCAGGGTGATGTGGGCGCCGGCAAGACGGTCGTGGCGGTGGCGACCCTCCTGGCGGCCGTCGACGGTGGGCATCAGGGAGCCCTCATGGCCCCCACGGAGGTCCTGGCCGAACAGCACCACCGGGGTATCAGGGACCTTCTGGCCGGTCTGGAGGTCGCCGACGAGACGGTTCTCGAGGGACGCCGACCCCTCAATGTCGGACTGTTGACCAGTTCCATGCCGGCGGCGGGGAGGCGGAGTGTGCTCGAGGGTCTGGCGGCGGGCGGGGTCGACCTGGTGGTCGGGACCCACGCCCTGATCCAGGAGGGGGTGAGGTTCAGATCCCTGGGGGCGGTCGTCGTGGACGAACAGCACCGTTTCGGGGTGGAGCAGCGGGCCCAGCTCCAGACCATGGGGGGTGGGAGGACCCCCGATCTGCTGGTGATGACGGCCACGCCGATACCCCGGTCGGCGGCCATGACCGTGTACGGCGACCTCGACGTGTCGGTGCTGGACGAACTGCCCCCGGGTCGCACCCCGATCCGGACCGAGGCGGTGGCGGCGGGCTCCCTGGCCGAGGAGGCCATGTGGGCCCACATCCGCGAGCAGGTGGCCGAGGGCCGTCAGGCCTACGTGGTCTGTCCCCTGATCGAGGAGTCCGACAAGCTGGAGGTGGCCTCGGCCCAGGCCACCTTCGAGGCCCTGACCGGCGGCGAGCTGCAGGGGCTGCGGGTGGGGCTGATCCACGGCAGGCTGAAGCCTCGCGAAAAGGAGCTCACCATGGATCTCTTCCGGGATCGGGCCCTCGACGTGCTGGTGGCCACGACGGTCATCGAGGTGGGGGTCGACGTACCCAACGCCACGATCATGGTGATCCTCTCCGCCAATCACTTCGGTATCGCCCAGCTCCATCAGCTGCGGGGTCGGGTGGGCAGGGGTGAGCACGAGAGCCACTGCTATCTGGTGGCCGATCCCGAGGCGGCCGGTGAGGGAGAGCCCGCCGCGGCTCGTCTGGAAGCCCTGGTGGCCACCACCGACGGGTTCGAACTGGCCGAGGTCGATCTGGACCTCAGGGGCGAGGGAACCCTGTTCGACGAGAGACAGTCGGGGCGCAACGACCTGAGGTTGGCCTCGCTGCGCCGGGACCGTCAGTGGGTTCTGAGGGCCCGGGAGGTGGCCGCCTCGATCCTCGACGCGGACCCCGGGCTGGCTGACCACCCGGGCCTGGCGGCGGAGATCGACTGGTTCGAGAGCCACGGCGGCGAGGCCGAAGCCCTGCTCAAGGGCTGAGAGGACTAACCGGGGGGCGGACCCACGGTGTCGTCGATGACGTCCCGCAGTTCCTGGGAGTCCTCGATGAACGGCAGCAGGCGCACCATGTGGCCGTCGAGTTTCTTGATCACCAGTGGGTCGCTGGGCATGGCGTAGTCGATGTCATCCCAGGGGACGACCTTGGGCTTCCAGAAGTTCCGTCTTATGTAGAGATTGTCGTCGTCGTAGGCGATCTCGGAGTAGAACCCCTGTCCGAGGGTCCACACCCCCAGGCCTATGGCCACCAGGCCGAAGACGCTGCGCACCTCCGAGGCGAGATTCAGGATCCCGATCATGATGGCGAAGGTGCCGCCGGTCACCTGGATCATCCGGATCCATCTCTTGCTTCGGAAGTGCTGGGTTTCCATGGCTGCCTATTCTGCCCGGTCGATGTCGTCGTCGATGTCAAGCTCCATGTCCCACCGGTCGAGGCAGTCCTCGCAGCGGTAGGCGACGATGTCCCCGGGCCGGAATCCTTCGTCGGGCTCGGCGTAGGAAATCAGATGGCAGACACCACCGCAATCGACGCACACGATGGTCTGGGGGATTCGCATCGGGTCAGTATGACCCGCCGGGGCGGGAGATAGCGTCCAGGCCATGAGGATCGTCGCCGGTGAGTTCCGTGGACGCCGTCTGCAGTCGCCGGCGGGACGTGGGGTGAGGCCCACGACCGACCGGGCCCGGGAGGCCCTGTTCAACCGCCTGAACAGTCGGGGCCTGCTGGAGGAGTCCCGGATCCTGGACCTGTTCGCGGGAACCGGGGCCCTGGGGATCGAAGGCCTCTCCCGGGGGGCGGAGTCGGCGGTGTTCGTGGAATCGGACCGTCGGGCGGCCGGAGCGATCGCCGTCAACCTGGAGTCCCTGGAGCTGGCCCCGCCCCGTGCCGTGCTGGTGCGGGGCGACGCCATGGCCTGGCTCGGGCGCTCGGCGGCGAGCGGCGGGGAGTACGACCTCGTCCTGGCCGACCCGCCCTACGCATTCGACCGGTGGACCGAACTCATCGAGACCGCCGGCGGTGTCCTGGCCCCCGACGGACACCTGGTGGTCGAGGCG
>DRKF01000182.1 GCA_011051915.1 Acidimicrobiales bacterium
AAACAGTTCGAGCCGACGTCGGTGATCCACACACTTCCGTCGGATCCCGAGGCCAGGCGGAACGGATTGCGCAACCCTGAGGCCCAGACCTCGACCGGGGAACCCTCGGGATCACCCGTCCGGGTGGGATCCAGCCGGAGCACGGTGCCCAGCAGATCGTCGGGATCGGCACCGTTGCCGTAGGGGTCCCCCAGCGGACCTCCGTCACCGACCCCGATGTAGAGAAGGCCGTCAGACCCGAAGACCAGCCCACCACCGTTGTGGAGGGGACTCGGCTCGGCGATCCGCAGCAGTTCGCGCCCCGCCGCAGGCTCCGGTGCCGCTTCCGTCTCCAGCGCATGGGAGGTCAGGACCAGGTCGCCCCGACGGTCGGTGCGCAGCACGTACAGACGCTCGGCGGCCGGGTCGACGCTGAGGCCGAGGAGTCCCTGGTCGGTCACCGTCGAGGTGTCCTCCGAAAGGTCGATGAACAGTTCGGGAGTCGCCGCCGAGGGTCTGAGCCGGAGCACCGAACCGTTCCGGACGCCGAGGAAGAGGGTGCCGCCGGCAGCGGAGGCCAGGGAGGACAGTCCGGGGGTGGGTACCACCTCGTCCAGCCTCATGGACCCGGCCAGACCGGAGACCAGGGCGAGGGTCGTGGTCGGGCCGGGAGGACACGGGGCGGTGGCGAAACGCTCGGCCACGGCCAGGGCCTCGGGGTCGAGGACCGGGCGGGACCGGATCCCCGTGATCGAGTCGAGGGTTCCGCCCGCCGCCAGCAGCACGGCGGAGAGAGCGATCACCGTCGACGCCGCCAACCCGACGACCCGGCGTCGGGAAGGCCGTCGGAGAACACCGGGTCCGAACCTCACCGGCCGAGTGTACGGCCCGAACACCTGGCCGAGACTCCTCGCGTAACCGGGAGGGTGCCGGTGCGTCTACTCCTCAGCCGGTGTCGGCTGCGGCCGATGGGTACCTTTGTCGGTAAGCCGGTCCCATTCCCACCGGGTGACCACTGGGCCGTGAGCCCCAGGGCAAGGAGATGTGAAATGTCCCGTCGACTACGGAGAGTCGCGGCTCTCATGGTTGGATTCGTTCTGCTCGTGGCGGCCTGTGGCGGCGGATCCGACAGCGGTTCGGGAGACACCTCCGCCTCCTCGTCCACCGTCGCCGCGCCCGAATCGAGCATCGCCCCGGCGACGACCGTCGGTGGCAGCGACACGACCGTCGCCGCTCCGGCGACCGGTGCCATCTCGTCGGTGGAGGACGCCAAGAGCGGTGTCATCAGGATCGTGGCCAAGGGTTCGTTCGCCGAACCGGCGGGGACCCTGGCGGCCTACACCGAGACCACCGGTGTGTTCTCCGGTTCGGGTTTCATCATCGATCCCTCGGGGATCGCGGTGACCAACAACCACGTGGTCACCGGGGCGGCGACGCTGGAGGTGTTCGTGGGTGGGTCCGACGAATCGGTCAATGCCCGGGTGCTGGGTGTGTCGGAGTGTTTCGACCTGGCCGTACTCCAGCTCGAGGGGGACGGCTATCCGTTCTTCGAGTTCCGCGATGGGGCGGTCGATCCGGGGCTGAAGGTGTTCGCGGCGGGGTTCCCGCTGGGTGATCCGGAGTACACGCTCCTGGACGGGATCGTCGCCAAGGCCAAGGCAGATGGTGACACCAACTGGGCCTCGGTGGATTCCGTGATCGAGCACACGGCCTCGATCCAGCCGGGGAACTCCGGTGGCCCCCTGATCGACGAGAGCGGTCAGGTCGTGGGCATCAACTACGCCGGTGGTGATGTGGGCGGTACGGGGACCAGTCAGTTCTTCGCCATCGGCGGCGATCTGGCCCTGCCCACCGTCGAGAAGCTCAAGGACGGCGACTTCCTGTCCCTGGGGGTGAACGGTCAGGCGGTCGTGGATCCCTCGATCGGGCTGGCCGGGATCTTCGTCTCCTCCGTCGACACGAACTCGCCGGCGGGTTCGCTGGGACTCCAGCCCGGTGATGTGATCGAGGCCATCGAGGGTCTACCGCTCGGTACCGACGGCACCATGAAGGACTACTGCGACGTCCTGCAGAGCCACGCCCCGACCGACAAACTCAAGGTCGAGGTGCTGCGCTTCGGCGACAACCTTCGTCTGACCGGCGAGTTCAACGGCCTGCCGCTCACCCCGATCCAGTCGATCGTGGAGCAGCTGCCCGGCGGCGGAGACGCGACCCAGCAGGTGGCCGCCGGGGCCAGCTACTCCAACTATGTGACAATCACCGACGACACCGGTCTCCTGAGCGTCAACGTTCCGGAGGAGTGGGGCGACGTGGCCACCGTCCCCTACACGAACGACGCCGGCGAAATCCTCGGACCGGAGATCATCGCCTCCCCTGATATCGCCGGATTCCAAGGCACCTGGGGTACTCCCGGAGTCGACTTCATCGCATCGGACCCGGACCCGGCGACCAGTCTGAACGACTGGATCGACCTGGCGGCGGGCGTGCTGGGCACCGGTGACTGCCAGTTCGTCGGTGACGACGCCTACGACGACGGCGTCTACACCGGACGGATCTCGCTGTGGGAGAGCTGCGGGGGAACCGACGCCCAGGTGGTGATCATCGCCGCCGAGCCGGCCGACGGGTCCTATGTCGCCCTGGTGGCCGCCCAGCTTCTGACCCAGGCCGACTACGACGCCATGGATGAGATCATCCGCAGCTTCCGGGTGACCCTGTAGCGGAAGTCACACCCTCCCCGGTTGGTTCCGACCGGCCGGGAGAGGGACAATTTGTAGGTAAGGCGGTTGCCCACCCGGCCCGCCCGAGCACCCATGTCGGCGTCCGCCGGGACGAGTGAGTCTCCGTTCCCACCCATCGGGGAGAGACGACTCCCCGGGAAGGAGAGTCCGATGTCCAGCCGGTATCGGGGGGTGCGGCGCCTGCTGTCACTCGCTCTCACGATTCTGCTGGTGGTCTCGGCCTGCGGTGGTGGCGCCACCACTCCTGAGGTGGCGTCCTCGACCATCGCGCCGAAGACGACCACCGCCCTGGGGGGAAAGACGACCGCTTCGACCCGACCGGCCGGGCCGGCGGCCGTCGCCACCGTCGAGCAGGCCAGGGGTGCGGTGCTACGTATCGTGGCCCAGGGGACCCACGCCGATCCCGCCGGCACCCTGGCCGCCTACACCGAGTCCACCGGTGTGTTCTCCGGTTCGGGTTTCATCATCGATCCCTCGGGGATCGCGGTGACCAACAACCACGTGGTCACCGGGGCGGCGACGCTGGAGGTGGTCGTGGGTGGGTCCGACGAATCGGTCAATGCCCGGGTGCTGGGTGTGTCGGAGTGTTTCGACCTGGCCGTGCTCCAGCTCGAGGGGGACGGCTATCCGTTCTTCGAGTTCCGCGATGGGGCGGTCGATCCGGGGCTGAAGGTGTTCGCGGCCGGGTTCCCACTGGGTGATCCGGAGTACACGCTCCTGGACGGGATCGTGGCCAAGGCCAGGGCCGATGGTGACACCAACTGGGCCTCGGTGGATTCCGTGATCGAGCACACGGC
>DRKF01000183.1 GCA_011051915.1 Acidimicrobiales bacterium
ATGATCATCGGTGATGTGAACCCCCAATCCCTGGGGGCCATGACCGACCTCGTCGCCGACGGTGTCACCAGCTTCAAACTGTTCACCGCCTATCCGGGCTCTCTCTATCTCGACGACGGCGACGTTCTCCGGGTCATGCAGGAGGCCGCCCGTCTGGGTGCGGTGGTCATGATGCACGCCGAGAACGGCATCGCCATCGACGTGCTGGCCGAACAGGCGGTGGCACGGGGTCATACCGGACCGGTGAATCACGGTCTGGTGCGCCGCCCCGAATTCGAGGCCGAGGCCACGGCCCGCACCCTGGAGCTGGCCGCGGTCGCCGGGTCCGCCCTCTACATCGTGCACGTCTCCTGCGGGGAGGCGTTGGACGTCATCCGCGAGGCCCGCACCCGAGGAGCCCCGGTGGCGGCGGAGACCTGCCCCCACTACCTGTTTCTCTCCCTGGAGGAGCACCTGGCCCGTCCGGGCCTCGAGGGGGCGCTCTACGTCTGCTCCACGCCACTTCGGTCACGGCAGGCCGGGAACCAGGAGGCCCTCTGGACCGGGATGGCCACCGACGATCTCACCGTGGTCGCGACCGACCACTGCCCGTTCTGCCGCTCGGAGAAGGCCCGCGGCCTGGCGGACTTCCGTCTGATCCCCAACGGTGTCGGCGGGATCGAGCACCGTATGGTCCTCATCTACCAGGGGGTCGTGGAGGGACGGATATCCCTGGCCCGGTGGGTCGAACTCACATCTACGGCGCCCTCTCGGATCTTCGGACTCCATCCTGCCAAGGGCAGTCTCGATATGGGGGCCGATGCCGACATCGTGCTCTTCGACCCCGCCGCCACCACCAGGATCTCCTCGGTCGGCCACCACTCGGCGGCCGACCACTCCGCCTACGAGGGTTTCGAGCTCCGGGGCGGGATCGACACCGTGATCTCCCGCGGCCGGGTGCTGGTGGAGAAGGGACTGTGGACGGAATCCGACCCCGGCGGGAGATACCTGCGCCGGGGTCGGTCCGTTCTCATCTGAACTCCGAAGGGGGGTTCGGTGGGCCGCTGTCAGCCCGCCACCTGGGGGACCCGGGCCATGGCGGCGTCGACCTTCTCCTGGGGGTAGTCGTAGTCGGGCACCTCGCCCGTCAGATAGCTCTCATAGGAGCTCAGGTCCAGCAGGCCGTGCCCGCTGAGGATGGTGACTATCGTCTTGGCCTCCCCGGACTCGGTGCATCGCTTGGCCTCGGAGATCATCTCGGCCAGGGCGTGGGTGGGTTCGGGGCCGGGGATGATTCCCTCGGTCCGGGCGAACTGAACACCGGCGGCGAAGGACTCGTTCTGAGGCTTGGCCACCGCCTCCATGAGTCCCAGCTCGTAGATGTGTGACACCAGGGGCGACATGCCGTGGTAGCGCAGGCCCCCGGCGTGGATCGGATCGGGTACGAAGTCGTGTCCGAGGGTGTGCATCTTGAGCAGGGGTGTGAACCCCGCCATGTCGCCGAAGTCGTAGCGATAGGTGCCGCGGGTCAGGGATGGGCAGGCGGCGGGCTCCACTCCGCGGATGACCGCGTTTCCGCGACCGGCCAGGTTCTCCCGGATGAAGGGAAAGCTCAGCCCGGCGAAGTTCGAACCCCCGCCGGTACAGCCGATGACCACGTCGGCGGAGTCACCGACCTTGGCCAACTGCAGAAGGGCCTCCTCACCGATGATGGTCTGGTGCATCAGCACGTGGTTCAGCACGCTTCCCAGGCAGTACTTGGTGTCCTCGTCGGCCACGGCCACCTCCACCGCCTCGCTGATGGCGATTCCGAGGCTGCCGGGGCTGTCGGGGTCGAGGGCCAGGAGGTCCCGACCGGACTGGGTCAGATCCGAGGGGCTCGGATGCAGGGTCGCTCCGTAGACCTCCATCATGGTCTTGCGGTAGGGCTTGCTGTCATATGACGAGCGCACCTGCCACACCTCGCACTCCAGTCCGAAGATCTGACAGGCGAAGGCCATGGCGCTGCCCCACTGGCCGGCTCCGGTCTCGGTGGTGAGCTTCCGGACGCCCTGTCTGGCGTTGTAGAAGGCCTGGGGTACGGCGGTGTTGGGCTTGTGGGATCCCACGGGGCTGACACCCTCGTACTTGTAGTAGAGCTTGGCCGGGGTACCCAGGGCCTTCTCGAGTCCGCGTGCCCGGTAGAGCGGACTGGGCCTCCACATGCGGTAGACCTGCTGAACCTCCTCGGGGATGTCGATGAAGGACTCACCGGAGACCTCCTGGAGAATGAGGTCCATCGGAAACAGCGGAGCCAGGTCGTCGGGGCCGACGGGCTCGTGGGTACCGGGGTGGAGCGGAGGGGGCGGGGGCTCCGGAAGGTCGGGTATCACGTTGTACCAGCGGGTCGGCATCTCGGATTCGTCGAGCAGGATCTTCAGTTGTTCGGCCATGAACGGACCGTATCCCTTTTTGGCGCAGGGTGACAGTGGTCACATGACTCATGGCCGTGATGCCCCCGTACCGGTGCATGGGCGGCCACCCCTCGGTGGGGCGCGGTCGGGGAGAAACCGGTGAATCGGCTGAACCTTTCCGCCTCCCCGTGCGTAGACGGGACGAAGAACGAACCCGTCGCCCCCAGGTGACGGTTCCCGGCCCTCTCGAGGAGGATTCCCAGTGAGAAAGCTCTTGTTGATACTGGCGGTGGTGGCCCTGGTCGCCGCCGCCTGCGGCGACTCCGGTGACGGCGACGCCGCGTCCGCCCCGACCACCGCTCCGACCACGGCGGCACCGACGACCACCGAGGCCGAGCCGGCCGTGGTCGACTCCCCGGCTTCGATCGAGGTGGATGGGCAGGCCTCGACGGGTTCGACGATCGTGGTGAGGTCGGTGGATCTCCCGGCGGCGGGTTTCGTTGTGGTTCACGCCGACAACGATGGTGCTCCGGGGATGGTGATAGGTCACAGTGATCTGCTCCCCGCGGGTGTGTCCACCGATGTGGTGGTGACCCTCGATAAGCCGTTGGAGGGGGACGCCAAGGTGTTCCCGATGGCTCATGTGGATGCCAACGCCAACGGGGAGTACGAGTTCGCCCCGCCCGATGCCCTCACCGACGTTCCCGCCCTGACCGCCGACGGCAAGGTCGCCGTGGTCGGCGCCGACATCACCGTGGGCTGATCGCCCGCACGGAGAACCGACCCACCTGCCGGGGGCGCCGAGGGGTGCCCCCGGCCCTGGGATGCTTGGATGGGAGCGATGCAGGAAGCGACCGAGGTCTTCATCAGGGACCTGAGCAGGGATCATGGGCCGGCGCTGCTGGCCTGGGCCCGTCGTCGCCTGGGCAACGACGGCGCGGCCGAGGAACTCGTTCAGGACGTGCTGGTACGGGCCTGGCGTCATCAGGACCAGTTCGACCCCGCACGCGGGAGTGAGCGGCAATGGCTGTTCGGTATCGCCCGCAACGCCGCCGTCGACCGTCAACGGGCCGACGGCCGCCGCCTACGGCTGGTGGGGGCTCAGCGGGCCGAGCGTCCCACCCCCGATGACGGCGGGATCGAGCAGGTGGCGGAGCGCTCGCTCATAGCCGAGGCTCTGGCCGGGCTCCCCGATCGCCACCGGGAGGTGGTCACCGACGCCTACTACGGGGGTCTCTCGGTCAGGGAGATAGCCGCCCGACTGGGGCTGCCCGAGGGGACCGTCAAGTCCCGCATGTTCTACGCCATGAGGGCCCTGCGAGCGGCTCTGGAGGAGAAAGGGGTGCTGTCGTGAGCGACGATCACGTCCGTTACCGAGAGTGGGCTGCGGCCTACGTGCTGGGTGCCCTCGAACCACAGGAGAGAGCCGAGTTCGAGACCCATCTGTCCTCCTGTCGGGAATGTCGCGATGAGACTGCCGCCTTCGCCCCGATCCCCGGGCTGCTGGCCAGGATCGACCCGGCCGAGGCGGTCGAGGGGCCCCTGCCCGAGAGGGTGGTGGCCGGAGCCGCCCTCGAGGTCGCTGATGAGCTACACCGGCTTCGTCGCAGCCGTCGCCTGTGGCAGTTGACCGCCGCGGCCGCCATCGTCGCGCTGTTGCTGGTCGGGGGATCCCTCCTGTCGCGGGATGGTGGCGCCCCGGAGACGGAGTTCGCGGTGAGCAGCGATCTGGGGGTGACCGGTGAGATGACCGTGGTGGCGGTGGGCTCGGACTCGGCCGTGGCCGTGAACCTCGACGGGCTGCCCGCCCGCGACGCCTACACCCTCTGGGCGGTGCGGCCCGACGGTACGCCCGTGGAGGTCTTCAC
>DRKF01000184.1 GCA_011051915.1 Acidimicrobiales bacterium
CGCCGTCGGGCAACGGCTACTGGCTGGTGGCCTCCGACGGTGGGATATTCGCCTACGGCGACGCCCGGTTCTTCGGTTCGACGGGGAACATCCGTCTGGCCCAGCCGGTGGTGGGGATGGCCTCCACACCCTCGGGCAAGGGTTACTGGCTGGTGGCCTCCGACGGTGGGATCTTCGCCTTCGGCGACGCCGGTTTCTACGGCTCCATGGGTGCCCAGACCCTGCCCGGTCAGGTGGTGTCGCTGTCCACCTAGTGGCACACGGTCCGGGCGTTCAGTGCGGTTCCTCGCGGTCCACCTAGTGGCACACGGTCCGGGCGTTCAGTGCGGTTCCTCGCTGTCCACCTAGAGGCACACGGTCCGGGGGTTCAGCGCGGTCCCTCGCGGTCGACCTCGTGGCGGAGTGTCCCGATGACGCGGTCGGCCTGGTCGGGGGTGCAGTTGGTGATTCGGCACATCGCCTCCTGCAACTCGACTCCCGTCAGACCCGCCGAACGCAGCCGCACACAGGTCCACCCCATCTCGAGGCGGCGGGCCCGGGCCGCTGTCGATCTCTGCTGTCGTAGGAGGGCCCGCCATCGGGTCACCAGCAGGGCGAGTGAAACCACCGCACCCGACGAGAAGAGGGTCAGCAGGGCCAATGTGGTCATGACTTGTGCCTCCCCGGGTCCGCGACCGAGGGGCGGGGGGTTCGATTCCGCACGCCTGGTGTCTAGCACTGAGAGTGACCACATGGCCAGCCCATCGCGCTCAGTGTGGTGGGGCGACCACGGTGGAGGTTCGGCGTCAGCCATGGCGGGGGAAGGTGCCGGCTGTGGCCCCTAAGGTTCGGTCCCGGGGAGGAGGGTCGATGCCCGGATTCGATCAACTGGACAGGTCGCGACTGCGGGAGCGTCCGGGGGCCAAGTGGCAGAGGTACGGGCCCGATGTCCTTCCCCTGTGGGTCGCCGACATGGACTTCGAGCCCCCGCCGGCGGTTCTCAGGGCCATCGAGGACCAGATGGCCACTGGAGACCTGGGTTATTCGATGAAGCCGAGCCCCTCGCCGGTGGCGGCGGCCTTCGCCTCGTGGATGTCCCGGCGCCACGGCTGGGAGGTCGACCCCCACGACGTCATGCTCACCCAGGACGTGATCCAGGCCCTGCAGACCTCCATCCATCTGTTCAGCGAACCGGGTGGCGGCGTGGCCATACAAACGCCGATCTACCCCCCGTTCCTGGCGTCGGTGACCGCCATGGGTCGGAGGTTGGTGGACAACCCACTCAGGCGGGGAGCCGACGGCTACGAGCTCGATGTCGCCGGGCTGAGAGCGTCCCTGGAGGCCGAACCCTGCTCGATCCTGCTGCTGTGCAACCCCCACAATCCGACCGGCCGGGTCTTCACCATCGACGAGTTGTCCTCGCTGGCCGCCCTGGCCGAGGAGTTCGACCTCACCGTCATCTCCGACGAGATCCATGCCGATCTGGTCTTTCCCGGATCCACCCACACCCCCTTCGCCACCCTGCCCGGAGCGGCGGAACGGACGGTGACCCTCAACTCGGCCACCAAGTCCTTCAACATCGCCGGCCTCCGGTGCGCCGTGGCCCACGTCTCCTCGGGACGGCTGAGGGACCGATTCCGGTCACTGCCCGATCACATCTTCGGTGGGGTGAACGTGTTCGGGGCCCGGGCCACCGAAGCGGTGTGGACGGAGGGCTCGCAGTGGCTGGAGGGTCTGATGGGGCATCTGCTGCGGATGCGAGAACTGGTGGTCGCAGGGGTGGGTGAGTTTCTGCCGGGGGCGGAGATCGCCGCTCCCGAGGCCACCTACCTGTCATGGATCGACTGCCGGGGCATGGACCTGCCCGTCGAACCCTCGCGCTTCTTTCTCAAGGAAGCGGGAGTCGCACTCAACCCCGGTCCCGACTTCGGGTCCGGCGGCCGGGGCCACGTGAGGCTCAACTTCGCCACCTCGGCCGACATCGTCACCGAGGCTTTCGGACGGATCGCCCGGGCCCTGCCCTGACACCGTCAACGGCCGGCGGCGGGGCGGGATCCGATTCCGGCTCCGGTGGGGGTGTCAGCTCGGTGGTGTCGATACCGGCGACTCAGTCCTGGACGTCTCGGGCTCGCCGTCGGTCGGGTCCACGGACGCCGGAGCCGACGGGGGCTCGACCGGTGTCTCGGCGGCTCCCTTGTGGGCCTGATGTCGCAGGATCAGGGGATAGCCGACCACGACCACCGCGGCGAAGAGGAACCACTGGACCATGTACCCGAGGTGGGGGCCGTTGGTCCGCTCGGGAGGGGGCACGGGAGCGGGCAGGTCGTCGCCCGGCGGGATCTGGGTCGCCAGCTCGAGGTAGACGTCGTAGAGGTTGAACGAGCTCTGGCGACGGATCCGGTCGATGTCCACCCGGGCCATCTCGCTCAGCACGCCCTCGGCGGGGTCGGTGGCGCCCAGGAAGCCCTTGGTCTGGGTGAGGCGGACCAGGCCGGTCACCTCCACCGTCCCCGTGGTCGGCAGTTCGCTTTCGATGGGGTACTGCTCGCAGTCGGTGAGGGGTATCCAACCCCGGACCACCAGAACGGCCCACGGCATGGTCGAGTCCGCCGGCTGGGAGTCCAGGGCCAGAGGCGTGAGCACATGACAACCCGAGGCGCCTTCGAAGGAACGGTTCCGGATGAGGATCTCCTGACCCACCTGGTAGGTACCCCTCGCGGTCGCCATCCGGTACTCGATGTCGTCGGGTCGGCCACCCGGTGGCACCTCGGCCATCAGGTCGGGGAGATCCTCGGCCGGCAGATCCGATCTCTCCCGGAGGGCCTCGTTGATGCCCTGCCGCCAGTAGTGGCGGGACAGCTGCCACAGCCCGGCGGTTATGAACAGCGCCACCATGGATAGGGCGAACAGGTGACCGACGATCCACTTCGGGCGGCGGGTGAACTCATACATCGGTGGAGCACGGTATCCATGTCCGTACCTCTGTTGTCGTCGCGCCCCATATCGCCACGAGACTGCAATCGGGCCGACAACGGAGCCGGTACGTCACTCCCGTCGTGCGGTATCGCGCCACCTGGTCCATCATGGGCGGTCCGTCGAAGGTCCGAGGATCGGGGAGGTGTCGGAGTTGAAGCACCGGATCGCCGTCCTGGCCGCCGTGGGCCTGCTGGTCGCCGCCTGCTCGGGAGGGGCCACCCGTCAGGTGACGGTGGACGCCCTCGAGGGCGGGCCGGTCCCGCCGGCGCCGGCTCCCGCGACCTCCCCTTCGACCACCGGCACCACCACGACGACACGGGCCCCCACGACCTCCACCGCCCCCACGACCACCTCACCCACCACCACCGAGCCCCCTCCGGTCGAGTGGACGTTCATGGCCGGTGGCGACGTACTGCTCGACCGGATCGAACCGGCGGGGATCGACCCCTTCGCGGGGCTCGAACCGGCGCTCAGTGAGGCCGACCTGGCCCTGGTGAACGTCGAGATGGCCATCGCCGATCGCGGCACTCCCTATCCGAAGACGTACACCTTCCGGGCGCCGCTGTCAGCGGCGGAGACCATCGCCGCCGGCGGCGTGGACATAGGAAACCTGGGAAACAACCACGCCCGGGACTTCGGGGCCGAAGCGCTGCTTCAGACCGCGGATCTGCTGGCGGCGGCGGGGGTCTCCCCTGTCGGGGCCGGAGCCGACGACGACGCCGCCTTCACCCCGGCTGTTTTCGACGTCGAGGGTGTCAGCGTGGCGGTGATCGGGGCCTCCCTGATAATCCCGGGAGGGTTCGCCGCCAGGCCGGGCTATCCCGGTGTCGCCAACGGAAAGGACTCCAGGCGGCTACTCGCCGCGGTCGGGGCGGCCGCGGAGGACAACGATGTCGTGATCGTCACCCTCCACTGGGGAATCGAGCGGGACACCTGCCCCCAGCCGGCCCAGCAGACCTACGCCCGGCAGATCCTCGATGCCGGTGCCAGTGCGGTGATCGCCGGTCATCCTCACGTTCTCCAGCCGATCGTGTTCGAGGACGGAAAGGTCATCGCCTACTCACTGGGGAACTTCATCTGGCATCCGCGTGGCGGAATCACCGGGGAGACGGGCGTTCTCGAACTCGATTTCGAGGACTCCACGATCGTCGGGGTGCAGTTCCATCCCCATGTCCTGGACGGAAACGGAGCTCCGGTGCCGGTCTCGGAGGGCCCGCAGTACGAGCGGATCATGGACATCGTCGGGGGAAACTGCGAGGAGCACGACCCGCCACCTCTGCCCCCGACCACTGAGGCGCCGGCGTCCACGACGACCGAGGCTCCCTCGGGTACGACGGCACCGGAGTCGTCCACGAGCGCACCACCCACCACTGAGGCGCCGGCGTCGACGACGACCGAGGCTCCCTCGGGTACGACGGCACCGGAGTCGTCCACGAGCGCACCACCCACCACCTCGGGGACTTGAGGTCGGGATGGGATCGGTGCGGAAGCCGATGGGGATGTGAGCCGTGGGGAGATCGGCCGTGGAATCAGTCCAGGTTGTGAATCTCCAGGGACTCGAAGGCCTGGGTCGTTCCCACCGGCGGGATCCCGAAGATCCGGCAGAAGAAGAGATACTCGACCTCGAGGGCCCTGGCGATGTTGGCGGCCTGGCGAAATCCGTGTTGCTCACCCTCGAACGTGACATAGACGTAGGGAACGTGCCTCGACTCGAGAGCGGCGACCATGGCCTCGGATTGTGATGGCGGTACGACCTTGTCCTCGAGTCCCTGAAGAACCGCCATCGGGGTGTTGAGCAGATCGGTGTGGTTGACGGGCGACCTGTCGATGTACAGGTCGCGCCGCTCGGGGTAGGGTCCGATCAGTGAGTCGAGGTAGCGGGCCTCGAACTTGTGGGTGTCGGTGGCCAGGGTCTCGAGATCACCCACGCCGTAGCGGCTGGCCCCCACGGTGAAGTCGTCGTTGAAGGTGAGGGCGGACAGGGTCGTGAACCCTCCGGCGGAACCACCCTTGATGGCCAGGGCTGCGGGGTCCACCCGCCCTTCTGCCACCAGATGACGGGCCAGGTTCACACAGTCGAGCCGGTCGACGATGCCCCAGGTGCCGTTGAGGAGCTCCCGGTACCGGCGGCCGTATCCGGTGCTCCCGCCGTAGTTCACGTCGGCGACCATGAACCCTCGAGTCGTCCAGAACTGGACTGCGGGGTTGTACCCGGGTCGGGCGGCGGCGGTGGGCCCCCCGTGGCTCAGGACCAGGAGGGGGGGCCGGTTCCCGGTGTCGCCGGGTCGAGGTCGGGGCTCGTAGACCAGGGCGTGGGCGCTGTGCCCCGCGCTGGGAAAGGTGATGTGCTCGGCGACGGAGACGATGTCGGGGTCGATGGGATCGGTGTCGGCGGCCCGGATGATCCTCTCGTCTCCCGATTCGGAGATGGCGACGACCTCGACGGGTCGGGTTCCCGAGGCGGCTGTGGTCAGGACGCCTCCCTTCCCGTCCGAGGTCAGACGGCCGAACTCCACCCGGGACGTGGCGAAGGGCGTCAGGCGTCCCTCCCTCAACCGGCCCAGCCGGCCGATGCCGTTCTCGTGCCACGACACCAGCAGGGAGCCGTCGGTGTCCATGCACATCGTGCCCAAACCGAACACCCACATCGGCTCACCGAAGTCCAGCTCGGCGTCGATCAGAGGTCGGGGAGGTCGCGCACCGGAGGGATCCACGGCCGAGGGAAGCCACCATCCGCTTCGATCGGTGATCGCCAGTAGGTCCCCGGTGGGCGACCAGAGGGGCTGTTGAACCGATTCACCGGGTCCTCCGGCGACGATCCGGTCGTCCTGGAGTTTCGTACCCTCCCGCCATGTCCCCAGATGCAGCTCGGTGCTGTCCCACGGCATGTCGGGCTGGTCCCAGGTGATGTAGGCGAGTTGCTCACCGGTGGGTGAGGGTCGACCCATGGCGTAGAAGTCGTGTCCCTCGGCCAGAACCGTCACCGCTCCGGTGCCGGTGTGGACGGCAACCAGATCGTTCACCGGGTCGGCCTCGGGGACATGGGACTCGCGAACGGCGATCAGGTGCACGCCGTCGGGATGCCAGGTGAGGTCGGCGAATCTCACCATGCCCGCGACCGGTCCGGGATCGGTCACTCTCCGGGGGACGGGACCGGCTTCGTCCCCGGTCGCCTCACGGTCGAGACGGATCATGTGAATGGCCTGGTCGTCCACATCCACGTAGGCGAGACGGTCCCCCCGGACATCCCAGGCGCCTCCGCCGTACTCGTGGACCAGGGTTCGGACATTGACCCCCGGGGGACTGACATCGGCCGGCTCGCCACCCTCGAGGGCCCGAACCACCACCCCACGGCCGCCTTCGGTGGGGCGGCGCTCCCACCAGTAGACGGCGGACCCGTCGCGGCGGACCTCGGCCAGGGCGGTCCCGGCCACGGCCACGTCCATGGCGCTGAGCAGCTCAGTGGGACTGTTCGGGGGTCCGAGGCGGGTCGCCTCCTCCCTCGCTCCCTCGGTCGGTTCGGTATGGGTCACGTGCTCACTCTCCAGGGTGCCGGGTGGACCCACACCGGATCCGACCCGGATGTCCGATCGTAGGGGCTGGTCGGAAACCCGACGCTGGTATTTCGGTCCCCTCGGGGGCGGAGAAGGGACCACGGATCGGGGTTCAGGGCGGGGAAGGAATCGCGGGTCGGCGCTGCCGGGGGCGGGGAAGGAATCGCCTATCGGGGGGCTTCAGGGGTTCGGGGAGGGGGTTTCGGTTCGACTCGAACCACACGAAGCGCGGAACTCGGGCCGGTGAGTGACGAGTTTCACTCCGCAAAGTGGGAACGCGGGTTGACATCGACGGTCGCCGTGAATATCTTGCACACATCAACCGGGAAGGCCGGTGGCTCTCGAGCCGCCGGAACGAACGGGCTGCCGAACGGTTTCCCCAGCGGGCGATCGGCCGGTATGCTACAGTCCAAGGTGTGCGCTCCGGATTCCCACCGGTCCGTGAGCGCTCGTAGGTGGACGAAGGGAGGGCCCACCGACTCCCTTCGTCCACCGTCTTTTTTGCCCCGGTTTCCCCGATCCGAACGAGTCGGGGCCGGACCGGCGGGCGTGTACCGGCCGTCCCCCCGACCGTCGGCCTCAGTGGATGATCCTCCGGCCGCGGCCGTCTTCCTCGGCCCCGGCCCGGATCGGAAACGGTCTGCTCAACGCACCCCCCACCGTGTGATCTTCGTCACACGACGCGGCTGTCCTCTGCTACTGTCCCGACCCTGGGCCCGGCAGGGGAGGAAACTGAATGGTCCGTCATCGGCTCAGGCCGCACGCCCCGCGGGGCGGAAGGAGCAGCGACGACCGGCGGTCATCGCCTCTGGGGTTGCGGGGTGGATCGGCCCGACCGGATGGGCCCGGCTCGGCGGGGTCGGTCGGTGGCTGAGACGGAGCCCGACGCAGAGTCCGGTTCCGTCGAGGGGCACCTCCGGTGGCGGCAGATTCATCCTCTCGGCTGGGTTCTGATCGCCTGGGCGGTCGGGGGGATCGTGGGCCGGGTCATGGGGACCAGCTACCTGATAGGCCGGATGAGGTGGTGGATGTGGGTGGCGAACATCATCGGGATAGTCATGTGTGTTCGCTACACCTGGCTCCACCGGTTGCGGATAGCCATCGAGGCCGTGAGTCGTCTCTCGCGGCAGATCGCCTGGCGGTTGAGCTGGCTGGTCTTCTTCATATCGCTGTTCAACGTGATCACCCGTTACGGCAACGACTACGTCTCCCAGGACATCCTCATCGGTGAGTTCAGCAGCCTGGCCTGGATGGTCTTCGGCCTGACCTTCCTGCTCGGGGTCAACTACGGGGTGATGGTCGGTGTCAACCCCCGGGTGGACTTCTGGTGGACCCACTTCGACGAGAAGCGAAAGGCTTGGCTGGACTTCGTACTGCACATCACCCTGCTCTTCCCCTTCACGATCATGAGTATCCGGATCCTCTGGGGATATGCCGGGATCTCGCTGGGTCGCAAGCGCAGCGGGGTCTGGCCCAGCGGATGGAAGGTCTGGGAGACGTGGGAACAGTCCACTGATGCCGGAGGTCTGCCGGTGGGACCGATAAAGGCGATGATCCTGGTCGGGTTCATCCTCTGGGCCAGCCAGGTCGTGGCCCAGGTCATCAAGGAGGGATTCATCCTGATCGACAAGCGCGAACTGGCCGGCCTCGACGAGGTCCCCGAGATCGAACTCCGGGTCGAGTAGCGGGCATGGATCTCGGAGTATTCCTCTCGCTGGTCATGTTCGCGGTCTTCATGGTGCTGATCCTGGTCGGCTACAACGTGGCCTACTCCTTCGCCGGGACCGCCCTGATCTTCGCCTTCATCGGTGATCTCACCAACACCTTCGACCCCCGGACGCTGAACGTGTTGCCGGGCAAGTGGTTCGGGGCCATCGGAAACCCGACCCTCCTGGCGGTGCCGTTGTTCGTGCTCATGGGGGCGATCCTCGAGCGGTCGGGTCTCGCCGAGCGACTGTTGAGTGCCTTCGGCATGCTGATGGGTCCGCTACGCGGCGGGGTGGCCTCCGCCGTGGTGATAGTGGGCACCCTGCTGGCGGCGGCGACCGGGGTGGTGGCGGCCACGGTGATCGTGATGGGTCTGCTGTCGTTGCCGGCGATGATCAAGCTGGGCTACGACCACAAGCTGGCCACCGGCGTGATCGTCGCCTCGGGCACCCTGGCCCAGCTGATACCCCCCAGCCTGGTCCTGATCCTGCTGGCCCAGCAGCTCGGTGTGGGAATCCTGGGCCTCTTCGCCGGGGCCCTGATCCCCGGGTTGCTCCTCTCGGGGCTGTATGTCGCCTACACCCTGATCCTCTCGTTCCTCAAGCCCGAGGTGGGTCCCGCGATGCCCAAGGAGGATCGAACCCTCGAGGGCAATCCGGGCCTCGTTCCATCGCTGGAGATCGGCTTCGTCCTCGGGATTCTGATCTTCCTGGTCACCCTTCTGATCGGACCGGTGGTGGCGATCAAGGCCGGGTTGATCACCTTTGTCGTGACCTCGGTGATCCTCTACTTCGGCAAGATGCTCACCGCCGAGGTGCTGATCTCCATCGTCCCCATCCTGGCCCTGATCATCGGGGTACTGGTATCGATATTCCAGGGTGTGGCCACCCCGTCGGAGGCGGGAGCCGTGGGGGTTCTCGGCGCTCTGCTTCTGACCACGGTGAACTGGTTGTTCAACAAGATCCTGATCCGGGCCGGATCCACCCATGTCGACAACACCTGGCGGCTGACGCCCAAGGCCATTCGGGAGGCCGGGGAGTCCACGGCCAATGTGACCATTCTGGTGATGACCCTGCTGTTCTCGTCGACCTTCTTCAGCACCATGTTCCTCCAGCTCGGCGGATCGGACCAGATGGCGGACTGGTTGACCGCCATAGGTGGCGGCAAGACGGGATTCGTTCTGGTGGCGATGATCGCCGTGTTCCTCCTGGGCATCAATCTCGAGTTCCTGGAGATCACGTTCATCGTCGTGCCCATCTTCGTGCCGGCCATGCAGGCCCTGGGGTTCAGCACCGTGGACACCGTGTGGTTCGCAGTTCTGATGGCCGTGAACCTGAACATGGCGTTCATCTCCCCCCCGGTGGGGTTCTCCCTGTTCTATCTCCAGGGTGTGGCCCCCGATGAGGTCAAGACCGCCGACATCCACAAAGGGGCCATCCCGTTCATGGTCCTCCAGGGCGTGGCCCTGGTCATCCTGGGGCTGTTTCCCGCCATCACCGAGTTCTCCTTCAACTTCTTCGTCCCCTGAGGAGGTGTGACGACGACGACGAGTTCACGAGCAGAAGTCACGGGCGGCGCCGGGCCGTCCTCGGATCCAACAGAGGGTTGAAATGACAGACACAGCAGAAATCCAAGAGGAGGCCACCGGGTCCGGTGTGGACCGGCGGTCCTTCCTGAAGCGGGCCGGTTTCGGTGTGGCGGGGTTCGCCGCCAGCAGTGCCATCCTGGCCGCGTGCAGCGGTGGCGATGACGGAGGCGGCGAGGGGGCCCAGGGAGCGTCCACCACCGCGGCCGGTGGCGGTGGTGACACCGGCTCGGGCACCGATTCGGGGGGAACGGTCGTGCTCGACCAGGACCTGCCCGAACTCGAGTGGGAGATGGGAACGAGCTGGCCCACCGCCCTGGTGACGATATTCGGAGGGGCCCAGGAGTTCGCCGACATGGTCGGACGCCTGACCGGGGGCAAGTTCAAGATCAACGTGCGACCTGCCGGGGAGATAGTGGGTGGCCTGGAGGTGCTGCCCACGGTTCGCGACGGCGGCATGGAGATGGGCCACACGGCTTCCTACTACTACGTGGGTCTCAGCCCGGTGCAGCAGTTCGGCACCGCGGTGCCCTTCGGGCTCACGCAGAGGCAGCAGAACGCCTGGCTCTACCAGGCCGGTGGACTCGAACTCCTCAACGAGTTCAACGCCGAGGAGCACGGGATCATCGCCTTCCCCGCCGGCTCGACCGGTTGTCAGATGGGGGGCTGGTTCAGCAAGGAGATCAACACCGTCTCCGATCTGCAGGGACTCAAGATGAGGATCCCCGGCCTGGCCGGACAGGTCCTGAACAATCTGGGCGGCGAGCAGGTGACCATCGCCGGAGGTGAGATCCTCACCTCCATCGAGACCGGTGCCATCGACGCCGCCGAGTTCGTGGGACCCACCGACGACCTGATCCTGGGTCTCGACCAGCTGGGCTCCAAGCTCTTCTACTACTACCCGGGCTGGTGGGAGCCGGGAACAGCGGTGGAGGTCGAGGTGTCGCTGGACCGGTGGAACGACCTCCCGGCTCAGTACCAGGCGGCCATCGAGATCGCGGCCCGATCGGCCAACACCAACATGATGGCCAAGTACGACACCCTCAATCCCGTCGATCTCCAGAAGGTGAAGGAGTTCGCGGAGCTCAGGGAGTTCTCCCCCGAGCTGATGGCCGCATTCAAGGAGGAGACGGAGAACGTGCTCGACGAGGTCGCCGCCGGCGATCCCAAGTTCGCTTCGATCCTGGGACCGTGGCGGGAGTTCCGTGACTCCATCGCCGAGTGGCACGGCCTGGCCGAGAGGTCGTACCTGAACCAGCAGACCCAGATCTGACCCATCCGGTGGGGAGGGGCGGGGTCGCCCTTCCCCACCGGGTCCATTGGAGGCCGAGGGGGCGCGGAGCGTCGTTCGGCAGATGTGCGGGTCAGTTCTCCTCGGGGTCCACCCCCGGGGAGGCGGCCATCGACGCCAGGGCCTGATCGTCCCGCTTGAGGACCGTGTACACCGAGCCGTCGATCATCCAGTCGGAGGTGAGCATGTTGCCGCCCTCCCGCCGGGGGGTGACGTCCGCGGGTAGATGGGTCATCACCCCCGTGGCGTAGTGCCTCACTCGACTTCCCCGCAGGAGCACCAGTCCGGTACCGGTCAGGGCCAGCACCCGGTACTCCGTCGTGGCCGCGGCTGCCACCGCCGCACCGGCGGCACCGATGGCCACCCGGCTGGGCCAGGGGTCGATCCCCGCCGCTGCGGCCACCAGTACCAGAGCGAGGAATGCGAGGGCGGCGTAGGGCACCATGAGGCGATGGCGGCTCCACATGTAGACCGCGTCGAGAACGTTTCCGTCCGGCCCCACGTACTTTCGCACCGAGCGGATGAGGATGGCGTGGCGCATCGACGGCAGTCTAGGGAGCTCATGGTTCACGGGCCCCGAGTTGCATCCCGGCGGCGGTGGCCGGCGGTCGTCCTGGCCCTGGCAGTGTGGCTCGGTGGATGTGCCACGTCGTTGGGAACGAGCGATGGGCCCGTGCCCGGCAGTACGGAGTCCGTGGATTCGAGGGCCGTGGTGGTGACGACCGAGGGCTGCGGGTACGCCTCGGCCACCCGGGGCTCGGGCGTCGCGGTGGGGGGAGATCTGGTGCTCGCCGCCGCCCACGTCGTCGCCGGGTCCAGTGAGGTCGCCGTGGACGGGACACCGGCCGCGGTGGTGAGTCTCGATCTGGGCCGGGATCTGGCTCTGGTTCAGGTGCCGGGTCTGGATGCCGGCCCCGTTGCGATGGCCGACGCCACGGCCGGTGATACCGGCTGGATAGTCGGCGGCGTCGCCTCGGGCACCGTTCCCTACCGGATCGTCGAGGTCGTCGACATCGACATCGATGCCGTGCGAAGTGCCGGAAGGTCTCTGCGGAGGGGGTACCGGCTCGAGGCCGAGATCGCCCCGGGTGACAGCGGAGCCGGGATGTACTCCGCTTCGGGACAACTGGTGGGCGTGGTGTTCGGCAGCGATCCCTCGAACGACCGCACCACGTGGGCCACCGCCGGATCGGAGCTGAATCGTTTCGTCGGGAAGGGCCCGTCGGGATCCTTCTCCTGCAACCGGCGGGAATCGGTCCTCGAACCCGTCGGCGGCGAATGAACGGTCCCGGGGGATTCAGTCCGTGGTGGACTCCAGGCCGGCCACCACCCGCTCCACCTCGATCTCCGCCCGTTGGATCTTGGCGCGGCACAGCTCTATGAGCCGAGCGGCCCGGGCGACCTGGCGGGAGATCACGTCGACGTCGACCCGATCCGACTCCAGTGAGGTCAGGATCTCCTCGAGTTCGGTCATGGCCTCGGTGTAGCCCAGCTCGGAGGTCGGGTCTTCTTCGGTGGTCATGGGGTGTCCTTCCCGGGCTGTCGTTCGGTACGACTGCCGTCGTCGGTTCTGCTCTTTGGTGTGGCCCCGGCGGCCACCACGTCCTCTCCCGCCACTTCCTCCGCCGTCGGAGGGGGAGCCCCGTCGGTGCTCTGCCCGGTGACCCGGCTGAGCAGGGTTCCCCCCGCCAGGCGGGTGAAGATCGTCGCCCCGGGTTCCACCGCTCGGGGGTCCAGCAGCACCGCGCCGTCGGGGCCGCGGGTGATCGAGTAGCCGCGGGCCAGAACTCTCGCCGGATCGGCCGCCTCGGTGACGGTTGCCAAGGCGTCGAGGCGACTACGGGCCTCGCGGAGCGACCGGGTCCCACCTGTGGCCAGGCGGGCGACGAGGCTGTTGACAGCGGAGCGCTGGGCGCCGAGACGGCTTCCGGCGGTGGCGACGGTGAGCCGGGCCGATCGATCCAACCCCATCCGGGAGCGACTCATGGAGTTACGGGCCGATCTCACGATGGCTCCGCCCAACCCCGCCAGGCCGGTTGCGGCTGCCTCCAGGGACATGGCGGTACTCCGTTGCAACCTGCGGGCGAGATCATCGACGGTGTCGCGGCGGCGGGTCAGGGCGTGTTCGGCGAGGACGGCGAGACGGGCGGCGGCCGAGTCGAGACCTTCGACGAACCCCCTGACACGATCCACCAGGAAGGCTGCGGTGGCCGTGGGTGTCTTGAACGAGCTGTGGGCGACCTCGTCGACGATCGAACGGTCGATCTCGTGGCCGATTCCGGCCAGGACCGGCACGGGGAACCGGGCCACGGCCCGGGCGACCCGCTCGTGGTCGAAGCTGAGAAGGTCGGTCCGGGCGCCGCCCCCGCGTACCACGGCGACGACGTCGACATCGAGATCGGACAGTGTGTCCAGTGCCGAGACCAGGGAGGCCACGGAGTCCTCACCCTGGACCCGGGCGTCGGCCAGGTGGACCTCGAAGCCGAATCCCGATCGACTCAGCTCGTCGAGGAAGTCGGCGCAGGCGGCGCTGCCGTCGCTGGTCACCAGCCCCACCCGCAGGGGCACCGCGGCCAGAGGCAACCCGGCGTTGAGCTCGAGGAGACCCTCCTCGGTGAGGGTCCTCAGGACCCTCTCGCGGTCGGCGGCCAGCAGGCCGAGGGTGAACCGGGGGTCGATGGCGGTCATGACGACCTGAACCCGGCCCTGGGGGGCGTAGTAGGAGATCTCGCCCCGGATACGCACCTCGAGGCCGTCCTCGAGCTTCAGGTCACCCACCTTGGCCAGAACCGACTCGATACCGCGGAGCCGCCCCTTGAACGCCACCACGGACATCTTCGGACCGGCCCCGCCCCTGCGATTCGGGGGGGCTGCGGTGTCCCCCGAAGGGTCTGTGAGGTCGAAGTAGAGATGGCCCGCCGGCGATCGTCGGGCACCGTGGATCTCCCCCCGCAGCCAGATCTCCTCGGGAAAGGCCGCATCGAGGGCCCCGGACACCGCGGCGCAAACCTCTGAAACGGTCCAGGTGGTGGGCATCGAGGTGGTGGTTCCTTCGGGCATGGTACGGGTGGTGAAGGTCGAGGCCCGCTCCGGCGGGGCCGTCGGCGGTTCGACCCGGGTCGGTGGCCGATCCTAGGAGCCCGCTACGACTCGACGGTGCGACCCCTGGCAGCATTGCTACCCCCGGGCTGGGACAGGCTCCTCCCGGTCCGGCGATGGCGGTCGAGCCGGCATCCAGCCCGATCAGGCCACGATCAGGGCCACGGCGGTGAGGGACAGGCCCAGTCCGGCCAGGTTGGCCCGGGTGAGTCTCTCCTTCCAGACCAGACGGGCCAGCACGACCGTCGAGGCCGGGAACATCGAGGTGATCACCGACACCGTGGCCAGGGAACCCCGCCGGGTGGCGGCGATGAAGAAGGCGTTGGCCAGCACGGTGAAGACCCCCGAACCGGCTATCGCCCACCAGGTTCCCCGGACCGGGACCAGGGGATGGCGGGCCCCCAGGGCGAGGAGGGCCAGGATCGCGAAGCCGGCGGCCCGGGCCGAGACCAGGGGCCACATTCCGGCATCGGTGGACACCCGGCTCAGCATGATCAGCATCGTCCCGAACCCGAGCCCGGCGGCGATCCCGAACTTCACACCCCTGCGCCCGTCGGCGTGGGCCTCGACGGGGCCCTTGCCGCTGGTTCGGCTGATCAGCCAGATGGCGACCACACCGATCCCCACCCCGACGCTCTGGAGGGGTCCGGGCCGGTCCCCGGTGACAATGGAGTACAGGACCGGCCAGGCGGCCGATCCCACGGCGGCGATCGGCGAGACCACCCCGGCGCCGGCGTGGGTCAGGCCCTGGTAGAGGGCATGGATCGCCAGGCCCCCGGCGATGCCCGCCCCCGCCCCCCACAGCAATCCGGTCCGATCCGGGGAGCCTCCCAGGAAGGGAGCCATGATCAGGGCGCTGAACATTCCGATGATCAGGCTGTTGGTGGCCACGGCACTGACCCGACCCCCTCGGGACGCCAGCCCTCCGCAGAAGTCACCCGACCCCGCCAGGGTGGCCGACAGGGCGGCCAGGATCACCAGGGTCACGGCTGCGACATCCTGGGGAGGCCGCCGGCCAGGATCACCAGGGTCACGGCTGCGACATCCTGGGGAGGCCGCCGGTAAGCCCGGGGGTTCGGTTCGTCGACCCCGGGGGGCGCTGGGTGCTCACCTGGGTTGTCGGCTCCCGGTACTCGTGGCGGAGGGTGTGGGATTCGAACCCACGGTGACCCGGAGGCCACAACGGCTTTCGAGGCCGCCCCATTCGTCCGCTCTGGCAACCCTCCGGCGGCGACTGTAGCGGGTTCGCGACCCTCTTCCCCACCGGTTGGCGGGTGTGGGGATGTTCGGCGGCGGGTTCGGAAGAACTCGGTCAGCAGCCGGGAGGACTTATCGGGTTGGCGGGTGTGGGGATGTTCGGCGGCGGGTTCGGAAGAACTCGGTCAGCAGCCGGGAGGACTCATCGGCGCCCGGACCCTGGTGAACCTCGAACTCGTGGTTGAGTCGGGGATCGGCTCCGAGATTGTAGAGGGAACCGGTGGCGCCGGCCTTGGGGTCGGGGGCGCCGAAGACGACTCGCTCCAGACGGGAGTTCAGGCAGGCGCCCGCGCACATCGGACAGGGCTCCAGGGTGACGTAGAGAGTGGCTCCTTCCAACCGCCAGGAACCGGTGGTGGTGGCGGCGTCCCGCAGGGCCAGCATCTCGGCGTGGGCGGTGGGGTCTCCGGTGAGCTCCCTCTCGTTGTGGCGGGCGGCGATGACCTTCCCGTCCAGCACCACCACCGCTCCGACAGGAACGTCGCCGTGCTCGAGAGCTCGGCGGGCCTCTTCGAGGGCCAGATCCATGATGGACTCCGGGCTCGGGCCCGATGGGGTTGCGGAGTCGGTCAAGGATTTCTCCGGAGCCGGTCGGATCGGAGACCGCCCGAATGGGAATCTCCGGGCGGTGGCCCTGGTCGGTGGCTGGCGGAGGGAGTGGGATTCGAACCCACGGTGGCTGTGACACCACACACGCTTTCCAAGCGTGCCGAATCGGCCGCTCTCGCATCCCTCCCGGGACGCACAACCGTAGCGAATGAACTCGGCGCTCCCAAGGGGCGGGGCGAGAATGGTCCTCGGCGACGGCCGGACCGGGATCCCGGGGCGAATCCGGTCACGGGACCGCGGTGGTGGGTGGGCCGGAGAACAGGTAGATTGACCACTGGATCGCCGTTCGACGTGGCGGCCGGGTCCTGTGCAACGACGTCCCGTGAACCGAGTCAGGGCCGGGAGGCAGCAGCTCTCAGCGGAGTTCGTCGTGTGCCGCAGATCGCCTGGCCGCCTCGTGGGACGGCGATCCGTCGCGGGAAGGCCCCTCAGCCGGCAGCGGCCCAGCAGTCGAGGCCGGGAGCCATGTCCCACGGGGTCACAGCCGGCAGCGGCTCCCTCGGTGGGAGCGATGTCCCACGGGGTCACAGCCGGCAGCGGCTCCCTCGGTGGGAGCGATGTCCCATAGGGTGGATGACGATGGCGTACCAGTCTCTGTACCGACGTTTCCGCCCCCGCCGCTTCGCCGAGGTGATCGGCCAGGACCATCTCGTATCCGGTCTTCAGAACGCGGTCCGTGAGAACAGGGTGGCCCATGCCTACCTGCTCAGCGGTCCCCGGGGCACGGGCAAGACGACCAGCGCCCGGCTGCTGGCCAAGGCCCTCAACTGCGAGAATCTGGGGGCGGACGGGGAGCCCTGCTGTGAGTGCCCCTCGTGTCTGGCCATCGAGTCGGGCAGCTCGATGGACCTCTTCGAGCTGGACGCGGCGTCCAACCGTGGCATCGACGACATGAAGGACCTCGTGCGCTCGGTCGCCATAGGTACACCCGGACGTACCAAGGTGTACATCCTCGACGAGGTCCACATGCTCACCAAGGAGGCGTCCAACGCCCTGCTGAAGACCCTCGAGGAGCCTCCCGGTCACGTGGTCTTCGTGCTGGCCACAACCGATCCCCAGAAGGTCCTTCCGACCATCCGCAGTCGAACCCAGCACATCGAGCTCTCACTCGTGGGAGCCGAGCGTATGCAGGAGCTGGTCCGGGATGTGGCGGAACGGGCCGGGATCGAGGTCACCGACGAGGTCGTCGACTACGTGGTCACCCGGGGTGGGGGATCGGCCCGCGACACGCTCTCGGCTCTGGACGGAGTGGTCGCCGCCGGTGGCATCGGCGCCAGCGTCCTGCCCCTCGACGATCTGGTGGCGTCCCTGGCCGATTCCCGACCCGATGCCGCTCTGGCGGCGGTGGCGGCGGCGGTGGCGGCGGGGGCCGACGTCCGGGAGTTGGCCGAGCAGTTGACGCGTCGGCTGCGGGACGTGTTCCTGGTGCTGATGGGGGCCGAGCCCCGGGAACTGCCCGAATCGGCGCTGCAGGGTCTTCGTACGGAGGGAGCGGCCCTCGGTCCCGCCGCCACGGTCCGGGCCCTGGAGACACTGGGTGGCACCCTGATCGTCATGCGCCAGGCCGGCGATCCGCGGCTCTCGTTGGAGACGGCGCTGGTGAAACTGACCAACCCCACCGTATCGGGTGATGTGGAGGCCCTGACCCGACGGGTCGAGGCTCTCGAGGCCGCCCTGGCTGCTGGCGCTGGTGCAGGAGCGGCCATCCCCGGCCCGGGAGAGGTGGCTCCGCTCCCGCGTCCGGATCCCAAGGCGACGACCCCGGTGGCCCCGGCCCCGGCGCCGGCGACGCCACACCCCGATCCCGGTCGTCCCCGCAGCGAGCGGCCCGCCCGACGGGGACTGGCCGACGAGGCGCGCGCCGCTCTGGCCCGGGCCTCGGGTGGGGACAACCGACCAGCAACTCCGGCTTCCGCCCCGGTCGCCCCGCCACCACCTGCCTCTGCTCCTCCACCGCCTCCGCCTCCGCCCCGGGCAGCACCCTCCCCGGCCGAGGCCGCGGAGGAGACCGGGTCACCCGCGGCGCGGACGCCGTCCCGGCCCGAACCTTCCGGCGAGATCGAGTCACCCGCGGCGCGGCCGCCGTCCCGGCCCGAACCTTCCGGCGAGATCGGGTCACCCGCGGCGCGGATGCCGTCCCGGCCCGAACCTTCCGGCGAGATCGAGTCACCCGGCCCTCCGGCCGGCGCATCGACAGCCGATGCGCCGCGGGCCGAGGCCGCCCCGGGACAACCCGTTCACCTGCCGGACCCCGAGGTCCTGGCCCGGGACTGGGATCAGCGGGTTCTCTCGTCGCTGCCCCGTCGGGCCCAGGTGAGGTTCCGCGGCCATGGGGTCACCCTCGACGCCGACGGAACGGTACATGTCGTGCTCCCCAACGCCCCCCATCGCGACCGGTGCGCGGAGTTCCTGTCCGAACTCACCGAGGCGGTGCAATCGGTCTACTCCCCGGCTCTGAGGGTCTCCCTCGACGTCGGTGTGGCAGCTTCCTCGAGCGGCCCGGCGGCGGACGCACGGGCCGGGGAGGCCCCCGACCCCGAGCCCGAGGAGGTGGATCTGGGAGGACTCACCGACGCTCCCCCCGAGGGCATGAGCGCTCTGGACCGGGTCGAGGCCATCTTCCCGGGCGCGGAGGTGATCGAGGGCGAGAACTGAGTGGGAGGCCACCGCCAGGGGCCGACGCGTCTGCAGCTGTACGCGTAGCCCCTAGAGTTCGATGGTGAGCCCGCAGAGGCGGGAACCCGTCGACTTGCCGGTGTTCGGGATCTCCTCCCTGGGGTGGAACCGCCCGACCCTGCTGGAGTCACCATGACCGAACCATTCGATATGAGCCGGCTGCTGGCTCAGGCCCAGGAGATGCAGCAGCAGCTCGCCTCGGCCCAGGAGGAGGCGGCTCGAACCCTCGTCGAAGGCCAGGCCGGGGGCGGGGTGGTGAAGGTCACCATGACCGCCGGGGGTGAGGTCAAGAAGGTCGACATCAGCCCCGAGGTGGTGGATCCCGACGATGTCGAGATGCTCGAGGACCTGATCGTCGCCGCTCTCCACGACGCCGCCATCCGGGCCGCCGAGGTCCAGGCGGAGGCCATGGGGCCCCTGGGTGACCTCGGGGGGCTGGACCTAGGTGGCCTGGGCGACCTGGGCCCCGGCGATCTGGGCGGATTGCTGGGCTGAGATGTCTCAGGCCTACGAAGGTCCGATCCAGGACCTGATCGACGAACTTGGCCGCCTGCCGGGGATCGGCCCCAAGTCGGCCCAGAGACTGGCGTTCCATCTGCTGAAGGTGCCCGCCGCCGACGCCATGAGACTGGCCGACGCCATCTCCGAGGTGAAGCGGAGGGTGTCGTTCTGCTCCCGCTGCTTCAATGTCAGTGAGCACGAGATCTGCGCGTTGTGTTCGGACTCCCGGAGGGAGGACGGGGTCATCTGCGTGGTGGAGGAGCCCCGTGACGTCGTGGCCCTGGAGCGAACCGGGGAGTTTCGGGGTCGGTACCACGTACTGCAGGGGGCGCTCAACCCCCTCGAGGGGGTGGGGCCGGACCGCTTGAAGGTCAAGGAGCTCCTGGCCCGCCTCGATCCCGAGTCGATCACCGAGGTGATCATCTGCACCAACCCCAACATCGAGGGTGAGGCCACCGCCATGTACCTCGGTCGGTTGCTCAAGCCGCTCGGTGTGGCTGTCAGTCGACTGGCCAGCGGGCTGCCGGTCGGTGGCGATCTGGAGTACGCCGACGAGCTCACCCTGGGCCGGGCGATCGAGCAACGTCGCAGTCTCGATTAGGGGTGGTCCGGGCCTCGCTCGGAGGGGTTCGGCTGGGGGTACCATCGGACAGGATCGCGACTGGCGCCTCGGGTGGATCACCATCGGGAAGCGATCCGTGCCTTTGATGGTCGTGCGCCTGGGCCGATCAACCGCCTCATGACTGGAGCCCCGATGTCCGACCAGACCTCCAACCCCTCCCCGTCTCCCCTGACGACTCGCGACACCCCCGAGGCCCGGGCCTTTCGCCAGGCCCTCGATGTCATCTCCGAGGTGGAACCCAGGGTCTCGGAGCTGATCCGGGCCGAGTTGGCCGATCAGCGCCGCTTCCTCAAGCTCATCGCCAGTGAGAACTACGCCTCTCCCGCGGTGTTGCTGGCCATGGGTAACTGGTTCAGCGACAAGTACGCCGAGGGTTCCATAGGACACCGTTTCTACGCCGGCTGTGACAACGTGGATCAACTGGAGGCCCTGGCATCCCAGTTGGCGTGTGAGGTGTTCGGGGCCGAGCATGCCTACGTTCAGCCCCACAGTGGTATCGACGCCAATCTCGTGGCCTACTGGGCGATCCTGGCGGCCCGGGTGGAGGCCCCGGCCCTGGAGGCGGCCGAGGCCAAGCACGTCAACGACCTCACCGACGAGGACTGGGCCGCCCTCCGGAGGGATCTGGGGAACCAGAGACTGGTCGGGATGTCGCTCGACGCCGGGGGACACCTGACCCACGGCTTCCGGCCCAACATCTCCGGGAAGATGTTCGACCAGCGTTCCTATGGTGTCGACGAGAACGGGATAGTCGACTACGAGGAGGTCCGGCGCCTGGCCCACGAGTTCGAGCCCCTGATCATCGTTGCGGGGTACAGCGCCTATCCCCGCAAGGTGAACTTCCGGGTCATGAGGGAGATCGCCGATGAGGTCGGCGCGGTACTGATGATCGACATGGCGCACTTCGCCGGTCTGGTGGCCGGCGGGGTCTTCACGGGAGATTTCGACCCGGTCCGCCACGGTCATGTGGTCACCACCACGACCCACAAGAGTCTCCGGGGGCCCCGGGGCGGCATCGTCCTGTGTACCTCGGAGTTCTCCCCCTTCGTCGACAAGGGTTGTCCGATGGTGCTGGGTGGCCCTCTGGTGCACGTGATAGCGGCCAAGGCCGTGGCCCTGGCCGAGGCCCGTTCGGAGGGTTTCCGGACCTACGCCCGGGCCGTCGTGGACAACGCCACGGCCCTGGCCGAGGGCCTGCAGTCCCGGGGCGGAACCCTGGTCAGCGGAGGTACCGAGAACCATCTGATGCTGCTGGACGTGACCTCCTTCGGGCTCACCGGCCGCCAGGCCGAGAGCGCCCTGAGGGAGGGGGGGCTCACGGTCAACCGGAACTCCATTCCCCACGATCCGAACGGGGCCTGGTACACCAGCGGCGTGAGGCTGGGGACCCCGGCCCTCACCACCTTGGGCATGGGCCCCGCCGAGATGGACGAGGTGGCCTCGATCATCGTCGACGTGCTCAACGCCAGTGAGCCCACGGTCACCTCCTCGGGAGCCCCGTCCAAGGCCCGCTACACCCTCGACCCCGAGGTGGCGGCGGAGTGCCGCAACCGGGCCGGGGCCCTGCTGGACGCCTTCCCCCTCTATCCCACGGTCGGAGTCGTCTGAGCCAGGGTCAGGCGCCGATGCCGCCTTTGTGACGAATGGGTGTCGGAATCACCCCCTGAGGGCCCCCGATGACGAAATCTGAGAAATATTCGTCATAGTCTTGTAATGAACGGGGTCATGTCGTAATGTGATCGCAACGAGGAAGGAGCAACTGCTTCTACCTCATCGATGAAGTGTCGCCCGTTGAGGACAGGTCGGTAATCCCGCCCGCGCCCAACCTGTTCTCGGCGGAGCGGCGCTTCGTCGCGTTCGGGCCCGAGCGAGGGAGCTCCCGTGGCCCGGGGTGGTGTCCCGGGGCCGTCCACTGTCCCACCCCCGGGCCAGGATGCAGTGGCTTCCTCCTCTGTGCGACGCCACGGGCCCCGTCCCGTGTCGCCCGAATCGAACAGGAGGCGACTCGGCCATGGTCGAGATCTATCTGACCCCCGAGCCCGCAAGCGGGACCCCCCCGATCGTCATCGAGGACCCCGGGCAGGCTCTGGCTCTCATCGAGGCCCTGGCCGACGAGAGGGAGGAGGTGATGATGGTCGTCATGGCCTCCGACGGATTCCTGGTGGGGGTGGTGAGCTTCGGGGCGATGACCCTGGCCGACCTGGTCTGCGACCCCGAGCCGATGATCCGGCTGCTGGATCTGCTGGGGGCACGACGGATCGTGGTCGGGGTGTCCCTCGGAGCCTGGCCACACCGTGAAGGCGAGGCCGTGGTGCCCGAGGCGGCGGCCGAGGCCGACCGGGAGCTGCGCGAGGAGTTGGAGCAGAGGCTGGGTCGGGACGAGATCACCGTGGAGGGATGGGCCCACCTCGAGGCCCGACCCGCTCCGGGGGGCAAGGGCGCAGGGCGTTGCCGGCATCGCTGCGGCGATCTGTTCGGTGGGTCGGGCGCGGCCTGACGGGCCGGAGGCCGGGGGTTGTATCCAGCTCCGGGAAGTCCGGGATCCGCGTTTGTCCGGCTCAGAGAGTCTCGAGGACCAGGGCGTCGCCCTGTCCTCCTCCCCCGCAGAGGGCGGCGGCCCCCACGCCGCCTCCGCGGCGGTGGAGTTCGTTGATCAGGGTCAGGGCCAGCCGGTTTCCGGACATTCCTATCGGATGACCCAGGGCGATTGCGCCACCGTTCACGTTCACCACGTCATGGGAGATTCCGAGCTCGGCTACCGAGGCCAGGGCCACGGCGGCGAAGGCCTCGTTGATCTCGAAGAGGTCCACATCGTCGACTCCGAGGCCCGCTCGGCCCAGAGCGGCGAGGATGGCGTTGGAGGGCTGGGAGAGCAGGGAGGCGTTGTCGGGTCCGGCCACCTGGCCGTAGCCCAGGACCTTCGCCCGGGGCGACAGCCCCAGCTCCGCCGCCTTATCCGCCGTGGTCATGATGACGGCGGAGGCACCGTCGGAGAGCTGGGAGGCGTTCCCGGCGGTGATGGTGCCCTCGGGATCGAAGGCCGGACGCAACCGGGCCAGGGTGTCGGGAGTGGTCCCGGGGCGGACCCCCTCGTCCTCGGCGACGACGACGGGGTCACCCCGTCGCTGGGGAACCTCGACGGGCACGATCTCCTCGGCGAACAGTCCCGCTTCGATGGCCCGGGCCGCTCTCTCATGGGAGGTGGCCGACAGCCGGTCCTGGTCTTCGCGGCCGATGGGGAGTTCGCCGGCGTAGTTCTCCGTGCCCAGGCCCATGGCGCAGTTGTCGAAGGCGCACCAGAGACCGTCGTGGAGCAGGGAGTCGATGAGCTCGCCGTGGCCGTACCCGTAGCCGCGCCGGGCCTTGTCGAGCAGGAACGGGGTGTTGGACATCGACTCCATACCCCCGGCCACCACGATGTCGGCCTCACCCGACTGGAGCATCTGGTCGGCCAGGTAGATGGCGTTCAGTCCTGAGAGGCACACCTTGTTGATGGTCGTCGCCGGAACGTTCATGGCGATACCGGCGTTGTGGGCGGCCTGGCGGGCGGTGATCTGCCCCTGTCCCGCCTGCACCACGTGACCCATGTAGACGTAGTCGACCTGGTCGGGGCGGACACCGGCCCTGTCCAGGGCTCCGGCGATGGCGAAGCCGCCCAGCTGAGCGGCGGAGAACGACACCAGTCCCCCGTTGAAACGTCCGATGGGGGTGCGGGCCCCTCCCAGGATTACCGAGCCGGCCATGATGATTCCTCCTGGCGCCGTGGCGCCCCTGAACTGCTGGAGCGACGTGGGTTCACTATGCCCCGGAACTGATGGGGCGACGTGGGTTCACTTTGCCCCTCAACTGCTGGGGCGACACTACCGGGCCTCTGTACCGGACGGCAGATCCATGACCGATCGGGTCGGGAATTGAGTCATGGTCCCCGGTGATCGCTAACGTCGGAACATGAGAGAGATCGCCGAGGCCATACTGGCGGGGGCCGGCTCCGAGGAGATCGGTGCTCTGCCGATTCCCGAGTCCTACCGTGCCGCCTATGTGAAGCGCGACGAGATCGCCATGTTCGAGGGGGTCGAGTCCCGCGACAAGGATCCCCGGCTGTCGCTCCACGTGGGCGAGGTGGAGACCCCGGAGCTGGCACCCGACGAGGTCTACCTGGCGGTGATGGCCAGTTCCATCAACTTCAACACCGTCTGGTCGTCGATTTTCGAACCGATCCCGACGTTCGCCTTCCTCGACCGCCTCGGGCGGGAGAGCGTCTGGGGGGCACGCCACGTGAGGGACCAGCACGTGGTCGGGTCCGATGCCTCGGGTGTGGTGGTGAGGGTCGGCTCGGCGGTACGCAACTGGAAACCCGGCGACCAGGTGACGGTCCACTGCAACTACGTGGACGACCAGGATCCCTTCGGGCACGACGACTCGATGATGTCGGGCAATCAGCGCATCTGGGGTTTCGAGAGCAACTTCGGTGGTCTCGCCGACCTCTCGATCGTCAAGGCCAACCAGCTCATGCCCAAGGCGGCCCATCTGACCTGGGAGGAGGCCGCCGTCAACACCCTGTGTGCCTCCACGTCCTATCGGATGCTGGTGGGCCAGAACGCGGCCCGCATGAAGCAGGGCGACATCGTTCTGATCTGGGGAGCCACCGGAGGTCTCGGAAGCTACGCCAGCCAGCTCGTGCTGAACGGTGGGGGGATACCCGTCGGTGTCGTGAGCTCTCCGGACAAGGTCGAGCTGCTGCATCAACTCGGGGTGGAGTACGCGATCGACCGCAAGGCCGCCGACTACCGGTTCTGGTCCGACGAGCACACCCAGGACGAGAGCGAGTGGCGGCGTTTCGGTCGCGACATCCGAGATCTCACCGGCGCCGACCCCGACATCGTCTTCGAGCATCCCGGGCGTCAGACGATGGGGGCATCGGTTTTCGTGGCGGCCCGGGGCGGGACCATCGTCACCTGCGCGGCCACCTCGGGATACATGATCGAGTACGACAACCGTCACCTGTGGATGAAGCTGAAGAAGCTGATCGCCAGCCACTTCGCCAACTACAACGAGGCCTGGCAGATGAACCGTCTCCTGGAACTGGGTGCGATTCAGCCCACCCTCTCGGAGACCTACGAGCTGTCCGAGGTGGGTGAGGCCGCCTACCAGGTGCACCGGAACCTCCACGAGGGAAAGCTGGGGATCCTCTGCCTGGCCCCCGAGGAGGGAACCGGTGTGACCGATCCCGCCCGGCGGGAGATGATCGGCGAGGACCGGATAACCCTGTTCCACCGCCATGCCCAGTCGGTCCGGGCCGCCCGGGCCGCCCAGGCGAACAGCGCCTGACCCGGAACCGACCGCCGGGCCGAGCCCGCCCCCAGGAATCCAGGAGGCTTTCCATGCTGCTCACCGAGATCGATCACGTAGCCATAGCGGTGAAGGACCTCGACGCCGCCGTCGACTACTACCGCCGGGCCTTCGGAGCCGAGGTCGATCATCGCGAGACCGTGGAGTCCGACGGGGTGGAGGAGGCGCTGATCAAGGTCGCCGACTCCTTCATCCAGCTGACCGCGGCCACCCGGCCCGACTCGCCCATCGCCCGGTTTCTCGATCGCCGGGGTGAGGGGCTCCACCATGTCGGGTACCGGGTCGAGGACTGCGCCGCCGCCCTGAGATCCATGGTGGAGGCGGGTGCCACCCCGATCGACACCGAGCCCCGCCCCGGATCGAGGGGAACGACAGTGGCGTTCGTCCATCCCCGCGGCAATCTCGGGGTCCTGGTGGAGCTGGTGCAGATAGGCCCCTGAGAGGAACCGCGTCGGAGGTGGTGCAGGTCGCCTCTGATGGGTCCGCGCCGTGCCGGGACCGTTTCAGTTGGGGCATCGTCGCTGCTTGAGGTAGGTTGACGAAATGTTGAATTCGGGGCCATGGGTCGCGAGGAGCGCAGGTGGTTGATTCGGATCGGTCGCTGATCTCACGCCGGCGTCGGGCCCAACTCCTGGCCCGGACGTCTCCAATCGTGGTCCCCCTGGGGGCGGCCCTGCTGGCGTTGCTGATCGGGGCCGTGACCCTGTTCGCCCTGGGGGTCAGCCCCATCGAGGGATACCGGGCGATGTTCAGTGGCGCCTTCGGGAGCCGTGACGCTCTGGCCCGCACCGCCC